>CAIPID010000080.1 GCA_903865015.1 uncultured beta proteobacterium
AGGGGTGACTTTACGCAGGCAAACGTTGACGCCTGCACGCGCAGCGATCGTCCAGGGGAAACACCAGCCGTTGCAATGGAACATCGGCAAGGTCCAGAGATAAACGGGATGTGAGGGCAGGTCCCATTCGAGAATGTTGCTCACGGCATTGAGGTATGCACCGCGATGATGGTAGACCACGCCTTTAGGCTCACCGGTCGTGCCGGAGGTGTAATTAAGGGACATCGCGTCCCACTCATCGCCCTCAAACACAATCGGTGCGCTGCTGGAGTTAGCGAGGAGCGTTTCATACAAATAGGTACCGATGCGCTCACCTGCGCCGTCGTATTCCGAGTCGTCCACATCGATGACGATGGGTTTGACGGTAGCGTTTGCTAACGCCTCTTTGACGACCTTGGAAAACTCACGATCCACAATCACGACTTTAGATTGCGCATGGTTAAACATGTAAGTCAGGCTATGCGCGTCGAGGCGGGTATTCAGGGTATTAAGCACCGCGCCAATCACGGGTACGCCGAAATGGCATTCAACCATTTCAGGGGTATTGGCGAGCATGACGGTAACTGTGTCGCCTTTGGCAACGCCGAGTCCGCGCAAGGCATGACCAAGCTGCATGCTGCGCGCATAGGTCTGCGCCCAATTGCGGCGGATTTTGCCATGAATGACGGCAAGGCGATTCGGGTACACATCGGCCGCCCGGCGCATGAAATCAACAGGGGTGAGCGCGGCGAAGTTCGCTGCGGTTTTGATGAGTTCGTGTTCGTTGATGCTCATGGGTGTGGCTCTTGATGTGTAGATTGAAACAAAGTGCTTAGTTGGTGCTTATTGAAACCGATCCAGCTTGCAAAAGCCTTACGGAAACAAAAGGCAACAGTGACCTCGGGCGGTTACCCCAATTATTGGCTCTGCTGACCCTGCTGCTGTTTTTTAAGCATAGCCTCATAGTCCTCGTAGACTCTGAAGGCTATCCCGTGTTCAGCAGAGAGGCGCTTTTCAAACGCACGGATCTCCGGGGTGATGTTCGCGCCCCTAAACCCGCCACGCAACGCCCCCTGATCGACGTCTTTATAGGTATCTCGCCAGCTATCGGGCAGAGCTATGGCTTGCGGCAAGGACAACCAGAGTCGCAGCAAATGGCGGCGCTTTTCTGGTTCTTCAAAATCCTCGTACTCGGTCCTCGCATGCAGATTGACGTGATTATTCAAAAACTGAAAATCGCCTTTCTGTAAATACATGTGATAACAGAGGTCCTCGCGACTAAGTAATGCATCAAACATATCCATCGCTTCATTCTGGATCGCGGTCAGGCGTGGCAGCTCGGGAAATGTCAGCTGACCGCCATTGATATGGTTGCGGATATGCCGACAAGCAAACAAACCGTTTTTAAAACCTACGATTGAGGCAAGGTAGTAGGGCGGCTCCTCAGGCGCATGCTCACCCTGACGTCCAAAGTAAAAAGGTTGCTGCAAGACCTCTGCGAGATCCGGGCGCAACTTTTGTAATTCGTTAAAGGCAGCGTAGGAACTTGTGATCAAGCTCGAGCCGCCACTCCTGGCAACCTGCAGGCACATGAGGCCCACGATGTCGCTGCCATCGGCATGAAAATCCAATTTGGAATTAGTGTTGTAGCCACGACCGGTGCCGCCGCGATACTGACCGCCTGCATCACGCACATCGGATACGAAATGACTGGGTTTGCCCTG
>CAIPID010000081.1 GCA_903865015.1 uncultured beta proteobacterium
AGCGAGGCACGTACTTTGTCAAGCATGATTACTCCAGTGAAAGCTTTGCTGCTTCGACGGTGATTTTCCAGTCGGCAATCTGTGAATTGATATAGGCATTGAATTGCGCAGGTGTATCGCCACCGGCAAATCCGCCCATATCTTTAAATTTTTTCTGCATCTCGGGTGTATCCATCACCTTTTTGGCAGCGAGCTGAATTTTGTTAATGATTTCAGGTGGTGTGCCGGCAGGTGCCAGTAATCCGAACCAAGCGGTCACAACCATGTCCTTAATACCTGCTTCAGCCATGGTGGGGACATCTGGCAATTCAGCCGAGCGCGTGCTACCTGTGATGGCCAGCGCACGCAGTTGTCCTGATTTAATGAATGGCATCGAGCTGGGCAGGTTGTCGATCATGAAGGTGAACTGCTGTCCAAGCAGCGCTGAAACAGCTGGGCCCGCGCCTTTATAGGGGATGTGAGGCGCTTTGATTCCTGCGCGTTGAAGAAACATTTCGCCTGAGAGATGGGGAGACTGCCCCGTACCTGAAGATCCAAAGGCAAAGTTGCCGTTAGGATCTTTTTTGATCGCATCGACTAACTCTTTGACAGTCTTGTATGGGGAGTTTGCATTGACAACCAGAATGTTCGGATTCGCTATCGTCATGGTGATTGGAGCAAAGTCCGACGGCTTGTAGGGAAGTTTCTTGTATAGACTGTAATTAATGGCGTTCGCCCCGATGTTGCCCATCGCGATGGTGTAACCGTCCGGTGCTGCGCGCGCCACGGCTTGAGAGCCGATGATGCCAGCAGCGCCCGCCTTGTTATCGACCACAATTGTTGTACCAAGTTCGGCCCCCAACTTTTCACTCAAAATGCGCGAAACGATGTCTGAGGTACCTCCTGGTGCTGCAGGCACAACGATGGTGATTGGCTTTTCAGGCCAGGCCGCCATTGCGGAGCCACTCAATACCAATGCAGCAACGCTCATCAGGCTTCGGGATAGCATTTTGTTCATATTGGACTCCTCGGGTGTTCGTTTGAATAATTTTCAACGATTGTACGGGGTGGACCTGTTCGAATCTCGGGGGTTTACCCTTTCAATTGTCTGAACTGAGCATTTGCCTTCGCGAAATGCAGAGTTCCAAAATACGAGAAACATAAGCGTCCGAGGGGCGTTAAGATTGCAGCAATAGGAGAAAAACGATGGATTTGACCTGGTCAGCCGAAGAACGCGCGTTCCGCGAGGAAGTGCGAACATTTGTTCAAGGGAACTTGCCTGCGGATTTGCGTGCAAAGTCCTTTGCCCACAATCGCGTCAAGCGTGAAGACTACATCCGCTGGCATCGCATCCTTGCCGACCATGGCTGGGGTGCGCCGAGCTGGCCGAAAGAATTTGGTGGCACGGGTTGGAATCCGCTTCAGCGTTTGATTTTTGAAATCGAGTCGTTCAAAGCAGGTGCTCCACGCCTGTTGCCTTTCGGCTTGAGCATGATCGGTCCTGTCCTGATGAAATTCGGTAATCAGAAACAAAAAGATTATTACCTGCCCCGCATCATCAATATGGATGACTGGTGGTGTCAGGGCTATTCAGAGCCAGGCTCCGGTTCCGATCTGGCTTCGCTCAAAACACGTGCCGAGCGTGTCGGCGATAAGTACATCATCAACGGTCAGAAAACCTGGACGACGCTTGCCCACTACGCCGACTGGATGTTCTGCCTGGTGCGCACGGACCCTGCAGCGAAAGCACAGCGCGGCATTTCAATGGTCCTGATTGACATGAAGCAGCCCGGTGTGACCGTTCGTCCGATCAAAACACTGGATGGCGGCGCAGAGGTTAATGAGGTTTGGCTCGAAAACGTCGAGGCTCCTGTAGAAAACCTCGTTGGTGAAGAAAACAACGGCTGGACCTATGCCAAGTATTTGCTCGGTCATGAGCGTAGCGGTATCGCGGGTATTGGTCACTGCCATCGTGAGCTCGCCATCCTGAAGTCACTCGCTGAACGCACGACTGCTAGTGGTGAATCGCTGAGTCTTGACTCCCGTGTAAGAGACAGTATTAATCGTATCGAAGCACAGGTGATGGCGCTTGAAATGATGGTGCTGCGTGTGGCGGCGGACTCATCAGATCCAGGTCCTAAAGCATCTATTCTCAAGATCCGTGGCTCAGAGTTGCAGATGGAACTCGCACGTCTGCAGTTGCAGGTGACGGGAGCCGACAGCTGGCCCTACGATCCAGACTGGATGCACGCCGAGGCTGATTTCCATGGCCCGGGTGCGGATTACTCTCCTGCTGCGGGTGCTGCATATTTTGATATGCGTAAAACAGCTATTTATGGCGGTACCAATGAAGTGCAGAAAGGCATTATTGCCAAACAAATCATTGGCGTTTGAGTCGATTAAGGAATAAAAAATGGATTTTTCATATTCAGAAGAACAGCGCATGCTGACAGACAGTCTGCGTCGACTCATGGCCGATCGCTGGACCTACTCGGATCGTCGCACACGTCAGAAAGCAGGTGTGCTGGATCAGTCGGCATGGGCCAATTTGGCCGAGCTGGGTGTAAGTGGTTTGCTTGTCCCCGAAGAGTTTGGTGGTTTTGGTGAGAGCCCAGCCACCATGCTGGCCGTGCATCACGAACTCGGACGTGGTTTGGTTAGTGAGCCCGTGATCTCGAGCGCCGTGATGGCCGTGACATTGCTTGCAAACAGTTCGAATCAGTCCGTAAAAGAACGCTGGTTGACTGCGCACGCTGAAGGCGACGCGGTGTTGGGTGTGGCCTGGCAAGAAGAAGGCGAGCGCTACGCGACGCGTCCGCTGTGCACGCGTGCGAGCGCAACAAGCGATGGCTTTATGCTGGATGGTCGTAAAGTCCTCGTCTGGCATGCGGCAGGCTCGCATGCACTGATCGTGTCGGCCTTGCTTGACGGTGAAATGGCACTTTTTATGGTCCCCGCTGATGCGGCGGGTGTTGGCATTGCTGACTATCCGACCTTTGATGGTTCGCGTTCATCCACAGTTACGTTCGAGCATGTCGCACTTGCTGCTGATAGTTTGATTGCACACGGTGCGCAAGCTCAAAGCTTACTAACACTCGCGCTTGATTTCGCTATCACCGCATTGTGCGCACATGCATGTGGTGCGATGGAGTACCTGACTGAGGCGACCATCCAATATCTCAAAACCCGTAAACAATTTGGTCAACCGCTCGCAGCATTCCAAGTATTGCAGCATCGCCTGGCCGATATGCTGACGCAGCAGGAAATGGGGATTTCATCGACCTATGTCGCAACAGTTGGTTTGGCTGAACAAGATGCTGCCAAGCGCAGTCGACTGGTCTCGATGACGAAGGTCGAAGTCGCTGCGGCAGCCAGATTTGTCGGCGAGTCTTCTGTTCACCTGCACGGCGGTATGGGGATGACAGATGAGCTCGAGGTCGGCGATTACTTCAAACGTTTGACCTTTACTGACATGCTGCTTGGCGATACGAACTACCATTTGCAGCGCGTGCAGGATCTAGGCAATTAATTCATCGCTACCCGGCGATAACGAATTCAAGGAATTTTGATGTCAACGACTGATCTTAGCGCATGGTTGGGTAAATCCCAGACCGTGGTTGATCGACTCGATCCCAACCATGCGGCCTGCATTGCCGCCACGCTGGGCGAGCCAGTGCCAGCCTTGGGAGATTCAATTCCTCCTTTGTGGCACTGGGCTTATTTTCTCGAAACAGTGCCGCTTTCCATGACGGGTACTGATGGTCATCCCGCGCGCGGTAGTTTTTTGCCACCAGCAGATAATCGTAATCGCATGTGGGCCGGTGGTCGGGTCGCATTTGATGGCGCATTGAAAGTCGGTGTCGAGGCGCAAAAAACTTCAACCGTTACGGCGATTCAAGAAAAGAAAGGGCGTACCGGTTCACTGCTGTTTGTGACGGTCAAGCATGACATTGTTCAGGACGGAAAACTTGTCGTCAGCGAAGAGCAAGATATTGTTTACCGCGAACCGAGTCCGCCAAAACTTGTCGGCTCAGAGCCTGCGCCTGCATCGCAGTGGAAAGAAGAAATCAACCCAACCGCTGTATTGTTGTTCAGATATTCCGCAGTGACCTTTAACAGTCATCGTATTCACTATGACCATCCTTATGTCACCGGGGTAGAGGGCTATCCAGGCTTGGTTGTACATGGTCCGATGATCGCGACACTGATGTGCCAGGCGTTTTCGCATGCGCATCCCCAGGCCAAATTAAAACAACTCACCTATCGCGGTTTGCGTCCTTTGATCTCACCGACCCTGTTCGCTGTGGCGGGTCATGTCGTTGCACCGGGACAAGCGCAAATGTGGGCCGAGCAGGATGGCACACTCGCGCATCAGGCTGAGCTGAGGTTCGAGGTATGAGTCAGGCTACTGTGCGTCCACTGGATGGCATTACGGTCGTCAGTCTTGAGCATGCCATCGCAGCGCCTTTTTGTACCCGTCAGTTAGCGGACATGGGCGCGCGCGTGATTAAGGTCGAGCGTCCTGGTGTGGGTGATTTTGCTCGCAAATATGATGAGCGTACGCGCGGCATGGCATCTCACTTTGTGTGGACCAATCGTTCAAAAGAAAGTCTGACGCTGGATCTTAAACATCCTCAGGCAGGTCCTATTCTTGAAGAACTGTTGGGCCAGGCGGACGTATTGGTGCAAAACCTTGCACCAGGTGCGG
>CAIPID010000082.1 GCA_903865015.1 uncultured beta proteobacterium
AGCCCCGGCCGGCACACCACCTGAGATTATCAACAAATTGAACCTTGCGATTGTAAAAATCCTCGGCACCAAAGAGGTCAAGGAGCAATTTGCCAAACAAGGTGTTGACCCCTCGCCAACCACGCCTAAGGAGTTTGGTGATTACATTTCGTCTGAGCAGGCGCGCTGGATGCGGGTGGCAAAGCAGGCTGGGATTCAGCCTGAGTAAGCAACTACAAGATTCCAGGAAATAAACCGCCATCGATCAACAAGCTCTGCGCCGTGATGTAGCCTGCCTGCTGACTACATAAAAACGTACATGCTTCGCCAAATTCATGTGCCGTGCCGAGGCGTCGCGCAGGAATGGTCGCCACCTGCAGAGCGACCTCTTGTTCGAGCGAGCGTCCTGACTGGGTCGCACGCCTGGTGTTGTTGCTGCGCAGTCGATCGGTATCGAATTTACCCGGCATCACATTGTTGATCGTGACGTTGTGCTGAGCGACCTGTCGCGCAATGCCGCTAACGGCTCCCGTTAAACCAGCACGCGGCCCATTGGAAAGGATCAGCATGTCAACAGGAGATTTCACCGCCCCTGAAGTGATGTTTACAATTCGACCAAAGCGACGTTCAATCATCTGATCGATTGTGAGCTTAATCAGATCGATGGGCGCCAGCATGTTCATATCGATTGCCGCGAGCCAGTCCTCGCGACTGAGCTCTCGGAAATCAGCAGGCTTGGGACCGCCCGCGTTATTAATCAGGATATCGATTTGTGGGGCAGACTGCACTAAGCGCAGTCGATCCTCTGATTTGGAGACATCCGCCGCCACGGGCACAACATTGCCACCTGTTGCTGATTTAATCTGGGCGGCACTTTCCATCAAGGTCTGCTCGGTGCGGGCGGCCATAACGACGTTGACGCCCTCGCGTGCAAGCGACATCGCGCATGCCATTCCGAGGCCTGAGCTCGCGCCGCACACCAATGCCCATTTGCCTTGCAGACCTAGATCCATGAATGAATTATCTCCGTTGTTTTAAACAGGTTACACACTCTTACAGACGTATGTCCCATATCAAGCCAGAATAATGGATGAATAACCACACGTCATGGAGAATGTTGTGCCTACGTTGACATCACACACTCATAGTAATAACATTGTTATCACTATGGCAAAATTTATAGAAGTATCTATCCGTCAAATCGGGAACTCACAAGGCATTGTGATCCCGAAGGCAATCCTTGAACAAATTGGCTTAACTAAATCAGCCGAAATGGCAATTGAGGGAGATACCTTGATTCTACGAAAACCTCAAAAACTTGTTCGCGCAGGCTGGGCTAACGAGGCGCAAAAAATTGCGCTACACAACGAGGATATTTTAGTTTTAGGTGAGTTTACGAACGATGATGATAAGGATCTGATGTGGTAAAGGTATTGCGCGCGGAAGTCTCGCGGGGCGAGATATGGTTAATTAATTTAGACCCGACCGTTGGAAGTGAAATTAAAAAATCACGGCCTTGTATCGTTGTCTCACCTCAAGAAATGAACCAATACCTTCGCACAGTCATCATTGCACCGATGACAACAAAGGGAAGTCCTGCATCCTTTAGGATCCCCGTCACACATGACAACCAAAAAGGCTTAATACTGCTAGATCAAATACGCACGATTGATAAAGTGCGACTAGTGAAACAACTAGGATCGATCACAACTAAAACGCTCAATCTGTGTCTAAACGGTCTGCAGGAAACCTTTGCGCGCTAGACCCAAGGAAAACAACTCTTGAATAGTGCGGCTTTACTGACGAAAAGCCACACTATCTAATTAACGCCCCGCAGCTTTCGCTGTGCGTCCACCTGCCACACCCATGTCGGTTGTAGGCGTATCCAAAATGATGGTGCGGACGTTTTGCGTGGATAAGCCAATACTTTTTTCCACAGCATTCGCAAGAGCCGCAACCAAAGCTGCTTTGAGCTCCTCAGTGCGCCCTGAAATCAGCCCGACGGTCGCAAGCGCCATATCCTTACCCAACTCGCCCCCCACGATGACGTTTTCGCGGGGCGTTTCGAGGATGACTACGCGAACCGAGGGCAAAGGCGCTGCAATGCTGTCTACAACGGCCTGTGTCATGTTTTTCAGTAAAGCCGTTTTTTGTTCGACGCTGTGTCCCTGCATGATCTGAATATTGATAATTGGCATGGTGTGCTATCTTTCCTGAGGTCGTTTTAAGTTATTCGTTCTAAGTTATTGTGCTTGGCTGCAAACTGCAGTGGCGCATTCATATCTACGCATTCATTTATAAACCAAGATCACTATCGTGTCTGCACATCAATCCCCATTCAAGAGTAAAGGCGGTTTTAGCCGCGTCATGAATGCTGCACGCTATTCTGTGCAGGG
>CAIPID010000083.1 GCA_903865015.1 uncultured beta proteobacterium
GTCTGAATCGAGTTCTTTGGCCTGACGCTCAATCTCATAGAGCTGGCTAATCAGTGTCAGCGTGTGTGCTGCAATCTGGCTCTGGTTAGCAACATGTAGCTCAAAGAATTTACGACGCGCATGCGCCATGCATCCAACTTCAGTCACGCCATTGGCGATCATCGCTTTATAGCCACTAAAGTCATCGCAAACCAGACTACCCCGCCAGTCGCCCACAAAGTTACGAGCGTTTTCACCAGATCGTCCTTCAGCAAAGTCGTAGATCACAGCTTTCAGATCTTCATGAACACCTGGCGCGTAGGCCCAGATATACGCACGGTGCGTTTTCTTGTTACCGGGCTTGAGCATCGGCACGGGGGTTTCGTCTGCGTGCAAGACGCGATGCGTGAGCACCACGTCTCTGAGCGCATCAACCAGGGGCTGCAGACGAACGCCGCAGACACCAACCCATTGTGCGAGTGTCGAGCGAGGCAGTGCAAGCCCGGCGCGGGCAAAGATATTTTCCTGACGGTACAGGGGTAAATGATCGGTGTATTTAGCCACCAGAACCTGAGCTAACAATCCTGAGGTGGCGATCCCTTTGTCAATGATCTGCGCGGGCACGGGGGCCTGAGTCATTGTCTTGCAATCGGTGCACGCCCATTTGCCACGGATGTGGCGCTCAACAGTAAAAAGGCCAGGTGCGTAATCAAGCTTCTCGCTGACATCTTCACCGATGCGAGTGAGCTGGCATCCGCAACTGCAAGTTGTTGAGTCAGGCTCGTGACGGAACTCAACCCGTGGCAGATTAGCCTGCAGCGCTGTACGTTTTGGTTGCACTCTCTCCCGAGGCGGCATTTTCTCCGCAGCACGTAGATCGTCAATCTCAATTTCTATGGCCGCGATATCGGCATCTAAGGTCTCATCAAGTAAGCTTGCTTGCGCAGCATCTAGTTTCTCGGAGTGTCGGCCAAAGCGCCACTGCCTATTAATGGCGAGCTCTTGTGCGAGTTGATCAATCTTTGTCTGGCGATAAAGAAGTTCGCGATTTTGATCTGTGATCTGCGTCATCAGCGAGAAGGCAAGCTCACGTAGAGCTTGTGCGTCCATATTCTCGAGCGTGTGTGCAGTGACCATAACGACAGTATTTCACAGCCTTAATTACTGCGTAACTATAGGATTCACCAATTGATTTTTACACTAGATTTCAAGCAGAATTCATACGGTGCTTTGTCATAAAACCTTGATGATTCCGGCCTCACCGAGGCGATGCCATGGAAGACCAAGTACTAGCGCATCAAACTGTACTCGACTGATTTGCTTCTGTGTTTCAGTCTCAACGCGTGGCCATATAAAGTGGCCTTCATGCAGGCGTCGAGCGGCCAACCAAATCCCAATCCCGTCGTGCACAAGTACCTTCATTCGATTAGCACGTCTATTCGCAAACAGATAGGCATGAAACGGATGCGCTGCACCAAACACTTTCACCACGCGTGCAAGCGCTGTATCCGTTCCGGCCCTCATGTCCATCGGTTCGGTCGCAATCCATACTGCATCAACACGAATCATTTCGTAATTTCCCGCAACCAGACCAAGCAAGATGAGCTTGCGTTCACAGGCCATTTAACTTTTATCGTTGCGCCTAACTTGTTAACTTCAATTTCGATTGATCGTCCATCAGATTTGGGCGTATCATTTTCAGGAAAGCTAACCGGCAGAAATGCTGGCGTATTGCTTATGGATGCAGCTTTATCGACATTCGGCAATGTCGATCGCCGTTTGATGTAGTTAGGATCTGCATTCTGCATCCAGTTGCGCAGCATGTTTGCATTTAATCCATGAGCAAGTGCAACGGATGCAATCGATACGTGTGGCTGACAAGCCTTGGCAATGACCTCGGATTTGAATTCACTGGTGTAGCGCTGTCTACTGCGTGGTGGGGATGGGCTAGGATAATCCATAATGGACATGTCTCCATCTATTTTTAGGTGGAGACATGTTCACCTAACGCTTAATTCGGTGCAACATGTGTTCACTGGACGCTTAGTGCGCCAGTGTTGCTGGCATGAGATAGTCAATGAAAGTTTGATACTGATAAGAAATGGCGAATCAATCAGGCCCCGAGTCATGCGTTGTGCACCGTGAGGTGCAAGGCGAAGCGTTGACAGGGGAAACCGGCGGGCCAGCCATTGAGCCGCGAAATCAGGAATCCGGGATGCCGATGCTGTTAAGCGAAGCAGAAGGCAATATGGGGCATGGCGTTATACGCCAGTCATGCTCTGATCCCGCGCGGTCGAAGACCCTGAGCACGTCGGGAAGTCTCATGCATGGAAACTGGGAGATCTCATCTGTGCCCGCTGCGCAAGTAACGGGCGGGATAGGCAAGGTTAATAGCCATAACCCTATCGTCAACGCAGGTGAGAAGTCGGATACACCCGTAGTACCTGGGAAACTGTCGAACAAAGGAAGACCGCTCGGTCATCCTGCGGAGATGGTGGAGGGAAGGGGTGTAACCAAGGGAAACGCTGACTTGGCCCCCGCGCTCCGGACTCAGAGTCGGATTGAATGCGCGTCGATGGGTCTTGAAGGCGTACGTGAAGTAGCACGTCGGGATAAGAAGGTGCGATTCACGGCATTGCTACACCACATCACACCGCAATTACTAAAGGAGAGTTTTTACGATCTTCGAAAGGATGCTGCAGTGGGCGTGGATGGCGTGACGTGGCGAGATTACGAGCAAGGACTTAGTGAGCGACTGGATACATTGCACCGAGAAATTCATACTGGTGCATATCGGGCAAACCCATCGCGTCGGGTATACATACCCAAGGCAGATGGCAAGCAGCGGCCGCTCGGCATAGCCTCTTTGGAGGACAAGGTTGTGCAGCAGGCGGTATCGATCGTACTGAGCACAATCTATGAGCAGGACTTTCTTGGATTCTCGTACGGGTTTAGGCAGGGACGCGGACAGCACGATGCGCTGGATGCATTAACTGTTGGAATCAAGGGCCGGTATGTGAACTGGATTCTTGATGCTGATATTCAAGCATTCTTCGATGAAATCGATCATGATTGGATGCTCAAGTTTCTAGAACACCGCATTGCTGATCAACGGATGTTGCGATTGATTGGCAAATGGCTTAAAGCTGGAGTCATCGAGGATGGACGCAGGGTTGCGGCACTGAAGGGTACGCCTCAGGGTGCTGTGATCTCGCCATTATTAGCAAATATTTATTTGCATTATGTCCTCGATCTGTGGGCGAACCAGTGGCGCCAGAGGTATGCTCACGGCGCAATGATTGTCGTGCGGTACGCAGACGACAGTGTGTTTGGGTTTCAGAAAGAACGAGTGGCTCGGCGATTTCTTACGCAACTGAGCGAGCGCATGAACAAGTTTGGATTAACTTTGAATGCTACAAAAACAAGGCTAATCGAGTTCGGGCGTTTCGCAACTGAACAGCGCAAGATACGCGGAGTGGGTAAACCTGAAACATTCGATTTTCTTGGATTCACCCATTGTTGTGGCACTACCAAGGACGGAAAGTTTCAAGTCATCCGCCTGACGATGAAAAAGCGCATGCGTGCTACCTTGGACGCCATACGCTCAGAACTGATGCATCGCCGACATCAATCGACGATGATCGTCGGGAAATGGCTGAACCGTGTGATACAGGGATATTTCAACTATCACGCAGTTCCTGGAAATAACTTGTACCGCTTGAATAGCTTCCGTAGTGAAGTTTGCCGCGCATGGCGGCACGCTTTGATGCGCAGAAGTCAACGTCACAGGCTTTCTTGGAGCAGGTTTAGTCGGATTGTTGAGCGGTTTGTTCCACGACCCCGAAATATGCACCCATATCCAGAGGCGCGCTTTTATGCGTCACACCCGAGGTAGGAGCCGTATGCGGTAATTCTGCACGTACGGATCTGTGCGGGGGGCAGAAGGTAACTTCTGTCCCTACCGCGACCAGATATCGTGCTGACGCACCAAGTGCTGCATGCCGATGAGACGCCTGTGCAGATGCTCAAGCCTGGCAATAAGAAAACTCATCGCGCCTACATCTGGGCCTACGCACGAGGCGTACACGAGGATCTGAAAGCTGTGATTTACGACTTTGCGGAAGGTCGCTCCGGCGAAAATGCGCGCAACTTTGTAGGCAAGTGGCGCGGCAGCCTTGTTTGCGATGACTTTAGTGGCTACAAAGCCATAATCGCCAATGGCGTGACTGAAGTGGGTTGCATGGCACATGCACGACGTAAGTTCTTTGAACTGCACGTGGCCAATAAAAGCCAGATTGCAGAGTATGCGCTAGGCCTGATCGGTCAGCTCTATGACGTTGAGCGTGAAGCTAAGCCGTTGGACAACGATAAACGACAAGAATTACGACAATTGCGGGCTCGACCGATCGCGGATGCGCTCTTCGAATGGACGAGGCTGCAGCGAATAAAAATCACTGACGGCTCGGCCATAGCGCGGGCGTTGGACTACACCTTGAAGCGATGGCAGGCGCTCACGATGAGTCTGCCAAGAAGGTCATCTATCTAGCTATCGAGCAAGCATCAAAGAAATGGACAATGCCGATCAGAAATTGGAAAATGGCGTTGAGCAGGTTTGAGATTGAATTTGGTGATCGGCTTAGTGACCACCAATGATTAACCCGCCAGCATTTACACAGAATTATTTACAGGCTCAAAAAAACTAAGGGTTTGCTTATTTTAGCAACTGAATCGCTTCAAAATACTGGAGGATATTTTTGTAAAGGAAATAAGGTATAAAACTAATCAAAAAATTTGCCTTTA
>CAIPID010000084.1 GCA_903865015.1 uncultured beta proteobacterium
CACTAAATACCTGACGGTCCTCGAGACCGGCCATAAGGACTGGAAAGCTGCAGGCCCAGACTGGGGTGACGAAATGATTTCGAACGTCTACGTGCGTGAGCCCATGCCTTACGCGGCATATTGGGCCAGGCTGCGCGGTATCTCGCCGATGGTAGCTGCCCTGTGGGCGAGCACACCTGGACTTCCTCGTACTGGGCGGCCCAGTCTGCGGTCGCCGCAACCAAGGCGGTACTCGCAGGCGACAAAAAAGCCTACGCCCTGTGCCGACCACCTGGCCACCATACGCGTAAAGACGCGGCGGGTGGCTTTTGCTACATCAACAATGCTGCGATCGCCGCAGAGTTGCTGCGCAGCCAGTACAAGCGTGTGGCGATTCTCGATACCGACGTACATCATGGCCAAGGCGTTCAAGAGATTTTTTACGATCGCGACGATGTGTATTACATCTCGACCCATGCCGATCCGACAAACTTTTATCCGGCGACGGCAGGATTCGATGACGAGTCAGGTACCGCTGCAGGCAAAGGCTACAACTTGAATTTGCCGATGCCACACGGGTCATCCGAAGAAGTTTTCTTTGAGCGTGTAAAGATTGCCCTGAACACCTTGAAAGATTTCAAACCCGATGCCCTCGTGCTGGCCTTAGGGTTTGATATTTATAAAGATGATTCACAATCACGCGTGGCCGTAACAACAGAAGGCTTTGGCCGTCTGGGACGTGAGATCGCTGCGTTAAACCTCCCGACAGTCGTCGTGCAGGAGGGTGGTTACCACTACGACACGCTGGCCGCAAACACGGTGAGTTTCTTTACGGGATTTTTAGGGAAGTAAATAAGTGCTGCGTAAATCAAGTCCTTGCCTTCGGAAAATACGGGGGCGATATTTACACTTTGTGACAGACTTTTTGATGTGATTCAGACATGATGTGAGGTCTGTATTTATCGAGGAAAATTAAGTATGTCACTGCACTCGCACCCGTTCAGCAACGCGTTGGCCGAGCCTAAAACAGTCCGTTATGACCTAAGGCCAATTAACGCATCTGCATTGCACGAGCCCACTAAAAATCAGCTTAGCTCTGAAATGCAATGGCTGAGAAATGAGCTCCTTGAAGGTGCGGCTTCGAAACCAGGAAAGCCATTTTCGGAAGAGTATTTCCAAAAATTATTGGATCGTAGAAAAATAAAACAGGAAGTTTGATCATGCTTCCTGTTATCCCGCGTGAGCGTGCACATCAGGACTTAGAAGACATATTGAATTATTACGATTGTCAGGCAGGCGTCGTGATTGCGACAGACTTTATTCGTGAATTCTCTCTGGCTCAGAGACAGGTGTCAAAATACCCAAAAATTGGTTCAACCAGACTTTGTGAAAAAGCAAATTTTCTTAACTTGAGAGTTTGATCGCTGAGAAAATATCCACACCAGATTTTTTATCGGGTTGAGATTGATAGAGTTGACGTGTGGAGGGTTCTCCACTCAAGAAGAAATGTCAGCAACGCCAGCCTTCATCAAAATAATACGTAGCTGTCTAATTTAAGGCAAGCAGCTCTCACCACGGATCAAATCCTCAAACGTCTCACGTTGGCGGATCACGTGGTATTTATCGCCATCGACCATGACCTCGGCAGGACGTGTACGGCTGTTGTAGTTGCCAGCCATCACAAAGCCATAGGCGCCTGCTGACTCGATGGCGATGATGTCGCCTTCGTTCAACGCCATCTGACGTCCTCGGGCCAGCCAGTCGGCGCTTTCGCATACAGGGCCCACCACGTCATACAAGGTCGTAGTCGGGGCGTTTGCACCGCTGTTTGGCACCACAGGCAACACACCGTGCCATGCTTCGTACAAGGCAGGGCGCATCAGATCATTCATCGCCGCATCCACAATTGCAAAATTGCGTGCCTCGGTTAGTTTCAGATACTGCACGGTTGTAAGCATCACGCCTGCATTACCGACCAAGGATCGACCAGGCTCCATCACCAGTTGCAGATCTGCGTATCCACGCGCCTGCAATTGCGCAAACACTTTATCAAGTAGTAAGCGAGGGGCGAGCGGCGTTTCGTCGTCGTACTTGATACCCAGGCCACCACCTATATCCAGATGCTTGAGCACAATGCCTTTCGCTTTCAGCTCATCGATCAGTTTGAGTAACTTATCCAGTGCATCCAGGTAAGGATCGACTTCGGTAATCTGCGAACCAATGTGGCAGTCGACACCGACTACAGAAATGCCTGGCAAAGTCGCTGCGAGCGCATAAGCTGCAGGCGCTTCTTCAATGGCGATACCGAATTTGTTTTCTTTCAAGCCTGTGGAAATATACGGATGCGTTTTTGCATCCACATCAGGATTGACGCGCAATGAAACCGGCGCGGATTTGCCCATTTCGGTGGCAACCGCAGACAGGCGTTTTAGCTCGGGGATAGATTCCACGTTAAAGCATTTCACCCCTGCATTGAGCGCGGCCTGCATTTCCCAGGCTTGTTTACCGACGCCGGAAAACACCACTTTTGCTGGATTTGCACCGGCAGCCAGTACCCGTGCCAGCTCGCCCCCCGAGACGATATCAAAACCACTGCCCAGACGTGCGAATTCTTTCAGTACGGCCAGATTGGAGTTGGCTTTCATGCCAAAGCACACCAGCACGTCGCGTGTGCCGATGGCTTCTTTATAGGAATTAAACGCTGTGGCCAATGCCGCACGGGAATAAACGTACAAAGGCGTACCCAAAGCCGTACCCAGTTTTTGTAAAGAAACGCCCTCGGCATGGAGTACACCGTCTTTAAAATGAAAGTGAGGCGAACCAGCAGGAGTGTGGATCGTTGAATCAGAGGCTTGAGCAGTCATGTTGGCGCTATGGGTATTCAGTGTTTTGAGTGCATCCCGAACGACAATTACGTTGTTGCATTCGGGATGCGGCTTTAATTGTAAAAATTAGGGCTATTTATTCGATGATCACGGGTGTTGGCATCAGGATCAGATCTTCGTCAAAGAAAGGAATGATCGCGCTGTCCTCATCCGGATAGGCACCGTACATAGAGTAGGGCGAGACGGCAGGGACGAGCACCTCTGGTTTGCCAGGCATATACAGCGGGCCTTTATAGCCGCAGCCGCCAAGCCATGACGCGAACGCCAGCATCGCTACAATGCGAACAACACTGCGATAGTGGGTTTTGCTGATCACTGCAAACTCCCTCAAACGTGAGGATAAGGATTATGAACGAAACTGAATTTCATGCTCGGGTCCAGGCCATTCTGGATGCTATTGAATCACAGGCTGACCATTGGTTCGAGGTACTCGACCTTGACGTCGAAAGCGCCCGCCAAGGCAACGTGCTGAATCTGACTTTTGAAAACGGCCATCAGGTCGTGATCAACAGTCAGGCGCCCCTGCAAGAAATGTGGCTGGCTGCACGCAGCGGAGGCTTTCATTACCGGTTTGACGGCCAGCACTGGAAAGACACCCGCGGTGGCCTCGACCTGCATGACGCCTTGTCACAAATCTGTTCTGAGGAGACAGGCCACAAGCTAGAGGTCAAACTCTAATTACCTGCGCCCGGTCCTGTACCCGGGCGCGTACTGCCACCCATATTATTCAAAAAATCTCCCAGTGAATCTTTAGCAGGCGCGCCAGGAGCATCTTTGTCTCCCAGTCCGAGCTTCGTGACCGCTTGCCCGGGTGGGAACTCACTGAAATAGAAATTCGTGCCCTCGGAGATCAACCCCTCTGGCATAGGGCCCCGTTTTTCCTCAGGGAATGCTTTGAGCGCATTCTGCATATAACCCAGCCACACAGGTAACGCTGCTCCGCCACCGGTTTCGCGTGAGCCCAGTGATTTAGGCTGATCGTAGCCAAGCCAGGCTATACCTACGAGCTGAGGGGTATAACCTGCAAACCATGCATCGACTGAATCATTGGTTGTACCGGTTTTGCCCGAGACGTCATTGCGTTTGAGCACTTGTCGGGCACGTGCTGCCGTACCGTAAGTTGCGACACCACGCAGCAAGTCGTCCATCACATAGGCTGTGCGCGCATCAATGGCGCGCGCCGCTGAGTCGCCCGCAACCACAGGTTTGGATTGCATGATGACCTGACCGCTGGCGTCCGTCACCCGATCAATCAGGAATGGTGTGATGCGGTAACCACCATTGGCAAAGACCGAATACCCCGTGGCAAGCTGCATGGGCGTTACAGCACCTGCACCCAACGCCATGGGCAGATAAGCCGGGTGACGTGCTTTGTCAAAGCCAAAACGACTGACGTAGTCTTGGGCGTATCCCGCGCCGATCGCTTGCAAAATCCGGATCGACACCATGTTTTTAGATTTGGCGATTGCTTCGCGCATGGTCAGGGATGGTTCGTACTGCCCGCCGTAGTTTTTGGGTGACCAGGGTTTGGAGCCGGTTTGCTCGGCGGTTAGCTCAAAAGGCTGATCCGAGATGAGCGTGCCGGGTGTCAGACCTTTTTCGAGCGAAGCCGCATAGATGAAAGGTTTGAACGATGATCCCGGCTGGCGCCAGGCTTGGGTTACCCGGTTGAAATTACCCGAATAAAAGTCAAAGCCGCCCACCATCGCACGTAACGCACCATCTTGCGGCGTCATCGCCACAAAGGCGGACTGCACGGTCGGCATGTTGAGGATTTCCCAATACTCGGGATTTTTGTGCAGGTAGACTACCGAGCCACGCTGGATCCGCAGATCGTTAGGCGCTTTAGGGTTGAGCGCACGGGCGATTACACCAATCGCCTTTTTATCCTTGATCGTAACGATATCGGTCGCGCTGCGCGCCACACGCACCTCGTCGGGCTTGACGGACAACACTACGCCGATGAGCATTTCCGTGCGGTCAGGGTGCTTTTCAAAGACGCTATCGAGAAACTCATCGAGTTTGGCCGGATCATTTTCGATCCCGGCAGGCATATTCGTCTGCGCCTCTGGGCCTGGGTAGGGAGCGCGACGGGTGTAGTCCAGCACTCCCTCACGCAGTGACTGGTAGGCCCACTCCTGATCCTTTGACTGGATCGTGGTGTAGACATTCAGGCCACGTGAGTAGACGTTGTCGGGGTAGACGCTGATCATCAGCTGGCGTGCCAGCTCAGCCGCATATTCACCATGCACGGCATAGCCGCCAGCAGGCGTACCTTCGGAGGACTTGATCACCACTGGCTGAGCCAGCGCGGCTTTGTATTCGGCCTCAGTCAGGTAACCCAGCGAGTGCATGCGACCCAGCACATAGCGCTGACGTACGACGGCGCGCGCCTTGTTGGCAATCGGGTTAAAGCGCGACGGGGCCTTGGGGATCCCGGCGAGCAACGCTGCATCCGCAGGCGTAATGTCAGCAAGCTGCTTACCCAGGTAGGTGCGTGAGGCAGCCGCAAAGCCATAGGCACGGTTACCAAGATAAATTTGATTCAGATAGAGCTCAAGGATCTGATCTTTACTCAGACTGGCCTCGATTTTGAAGGTCAGCAGTAATTCATAAAATTTGCGAGAGTAGGTTTTCTCGGACGATAGATAAAAATTACGCGCAACCTGCATCGTGATGGTGCTGGCGCCTTGCGTTTTTTGCATGGAAATCAGGTTGGTCAGACCGGCGCGCACCACGCCAAACCAGTCGATGCCACCGTGCTGGTAAAAACGATCGTCTTCGGCCGAAAGCACCGCGGATTTCATGACATCCGGGATTTCGTTGAATCGCATCA
>CAIPID010000085.1 GCA_903865015.1 uncultured beta proteobacterium
CCGAAAGATGGCTCGGTAAAGCCCCGAAGTGATAAACAGTGGCAAGGCCAGTACGACTGACGCCAACATCGGCAACAGAGGCGGCCCAGACAGTGGCAGAAAAGTTCCCAGGCGCAGATAAAACGCCAACCAGACAGTCAGCATACATAGCCCGGCATCGACACCCAGCGCAACGCCGCGCTTAATTGGGCGAGGCAAAGCCAAAACAGGGGCAGCAACACGGCTCAATAAACGGATCATGGCATCACCCATGATGTGAAAACCCCTGAGTCCTGAGTCCTGAGTCCGTCATTTCGTTTTCACCCTATCTCCTGCACCTTTGCCGCCTATCGTCATAAATATGTATTTGAAGTACAAAGCGAGCGTCAAACTATGCAGCATCTGCGCATCAGTTTCTGCCAACAGTTTTGGCGTGGACATGTCGATGTTGTTGACCTGCGCTAATCCAGTAATGCCGGGTCTTGCTTCAAAAACACCACGTCTGTGACGTTCGGCAATCAACTCGGTTTGATTAAACAAACAGGGCCGAGGGCCTACCAAACTCATTTCGCCCTTCAGCACATTCCAGAGCTGCGGCAATTCATCAAGTTTGGTTCGACGCAAAAACGCACCCAAACGCGTGATAGCTGATGCATCAGCCAAATGTGAAGCTACAGATGCGGTATCTGGTCGCATTGTGCGGAACTTCACTAAGGTGAAAGGTTTTTGATCTCGACCAACCCGTTCCTGACGAAAGAGTGGCGAACCCGTATCAAACAGACCCACCACATAGATGGCGAGCAGCACCGGGGCCCCAAGCAGCAGCCCCGTTATAGAAAACACCACATCCAATAACCGTAACATCACAACCTTTGCTGGGCCGCTCTGCGCAGTCCCTCATCCACTGACACTGGGGGCTTCCAATTCAGCAAAGTACAGGTCTTGCTGATGTCAACCTGCAACGAGCCCAGTAGGCGTTGTGCAATCGAACTTTTGCCTAGCAAACGTGATGCGATGATCAGAATGCTCACTGGTACCGGAATCAATCGCGCTGGCCGATTCAAAGCTTTCCCAATTCGACGCAAAAGATCGGCAGTCGAAAGGTCTTCACCATCGCTAACCAATAAAGTTTGATTAGCTGCCATGGGGTGGTCGACACAGGTCAGAATCAAGTCCACCAAGTTATCAAGACTCACTAAACTCCGGCGATTAGTTGTTGCCGAGCCAAGAGGCAATGGTAAGCCACGGGCTACCCAGCGCAGCAAACTTGAAAAATTACCCTTCACCCCTGGCCCGTAAACCAATGGAGGACGAATGATTACGACTTCCATGCCGGTTTCATCTGACAAAAGTCGCAAACCAGCCTCAGCTTCCGCTTTTGAAACACCATAAGCATCCTCAGGCGCAGGAGCATCCTGAGCGGTATAAGGGATTCCCGGCTGGGTGCCTTCACCATTGACCTTGACGGTGCTGACAAAAACAAACCGCTTTACCCCAGCAAAGGCAGACTGGCGTGCGAAGTTCAATGTGCCGTCTACATTGACCGCGCGAAATGCCATCAATGGGTCGACTTCGACATCGTGCATGACATGAACCCGCGCTGCGCAATGGATGACCACATCAATGTTCGAAACTGCAACACTCCAGTCAGTGTCAGCAGCAAGCGATGACACCGTCACTGCATCACCTTCTGCTACCGGTGCATCGCTTCTGAATACTGACCTTACGGACATTCCTCGCGATTGCAAAGCTGCTAGAACCGCACCACCTACAAAGCCACTCGCGCCAGTTAAGAGAAGCTTCACGCACATTCTCCTAGTGCGCTATAAATCTCCAAATGCGTTCTCACAACCACATTCACATCGAATACTTTCTCTGCACGCTTACGGCCTGCATGACCCATAGTCTGACAAAGCGGCCTATCCTCAATCAGACGTCTCATTGCATCTGCGAGCGATGCAACGTCTTTTGACGGCACCAGCACACCGGTCACATCCTTTTCAATGGCATCCCGACAGCCCGGCACATCCGTGGTTACAACTGCACGGCCACAAGCTGCCGCCTCTATAAGTACTTTGGGCAATCCTTCACGATACGAAGGCAAAACCACGATGTGCGCCTGCGCCATGAGTGCGGGGATATCTGAGCGGTGTCCTAACAACTCAACGGCACCTTGTTTGCCCCAAGCATCCAATTCAGGCGCCGGAATACTAGCCGGATTAGCTGGATCAGGGTCGCCCACCAGCCAGAACTGAGCCTTAACGCCAGAGGCTCGAAGTTGCTGCGCTGCAACTACATATTCGCGAACACCCTTGGTACTTAGCAATCTTGACGCCATCAGCACTACAGCCTCACTTTGAGGGAGAGGCGTCATTTGGTAATCAGGCAACTCGACCCCAGAACCGGGGATCATCACGATCTGATCCTTGCGAAGAATCGCAACAGACTTAATTTCACGGCAATCATCTGGGTTTTGAAAAATGATGCGCATATTCCGCGCGCCCAACACAAACCGGTACCACGCCCCCACAATTTTGCGACGCAGTTTGCCAAGAAGCCTATCTGCAACAAACACATGCCCTAACCCGGAAACCGCATAAACCACTCCCCGAACAGGAGAGAATCTAGCCGCCATGCCACCAATCAAGACAGGTTTAATCGTCACCAAATGCAGTACATCTGGTCGCAATTTCCAAAATAATCGCAGCAAAGTCAAAAATAATTTGACCAATCCTAATGGACTAGCTCCGCTGCGGTCGACCTCCAACGGGTGCACAACAAAGCCATGTGACTCCAATTGAATGCGCCCATGACTAAGCGACGTTGCAATGTGCACCTCATGACCTGCTCTTAAAGCACCTAACGCGACCTGTAGCCGGTGTGAAAGGAAAAACCAATCCACATTGATTACCATCAACACTCGCATGGCTACTGATCTTGTGTCTCTAACCAAGATTGGAACATCAGCACATCCCACAAGTGGTACTGCCAGTTGCGCTTGCCTGACAAATGCTCAGCCCATTTCTGTCGAATCGGTGCCGGATCAAAATAGCCTTCAGTTCGCAAACGCGGCTCGGCCAGCAAAGTTTCGGCCCACTCTCGCAACGGGCCACGAAGCCAGCTATCGATCGGTACGCCAAAACCCATCTTAGGACGTTCAATTAACTCATGCGGCACATAGCGGTAAAGCACCTGGCGCAGCGGCCACTTGGTCACGCCACCCCGCAGCTTGTATGCCAGTGGCAACGACCAGGCGAACTCCACAACTCGATGGTCCAGGAAAGGCACCCGCGTTTCCAGACTCACACCCATTGCAGCGCGGTCCACCTTGACCAGGATGTCGTCAGGCAGATAGCTGAGCATGTCCAGCGACATCATGCGTTCCACATCGCCCAAGCCCTGTAGCGCAGGAGGCAGACTTGTCAACACCGTCGCAGGCTCAGTAGCGCCTATTACCACGCTGGCCGGGTCTGACCAATGCGACACCATGCCTCGATACAAATCGGCCACCGAACGGCTACCCAGCAAGGCAGCGCCCTTGTGCAGCTTATCGCCCACGCGTGACATGGGCAACAAACCACCCAGCTTGTCCCATACACCCGGTGGCAATGCGGTGACCGCACTTGCAGCCAACTGCCGCAGCGGATGCGGTAAACACGACACCTTACCCCACAGCCCCGCCGTCATCTGGTAACGGTTGTAACCACAAAACAGCTCGTCCCCTGCATCACCCGACAGCGAAACTGTGACATGCTGGCGCGCCAACTGGCTCACCAAAAACGTAGGAATCTGCGACGAATCAGCAAACGGCTCAGAATACAAACTGGACAGTTTGGGAATAACCGCCAACGCCTGCTCAGGCGTCACATACAACTCGGTGTGGTCGGTGCCCAAGTGCTTCGCTATTGCCTTGGCATGCTCGGCCTCGTTGTAGCCTTCCTCATGAAACCCAATCGAAAACGTGCGCACCGGGCGTGCAGACTGGGCCTGCATCAAGGCCACCACGGTGGACGAATCGATACCCCCCGACAAAAACGCGCCCAGCGGCACATCGGCCATCATCTGCTGGCCCACTGCGTCGAGCAGCAGAGCCTCCAGCGCGCTCACCGCTTCATCAGGAGTGCCAGCAAAGGGGTGCGTCACACCATGTGCAGCCACAGCAGCTCCGGACCACCAAGCACGTACCACCGGCTCGGGAGCAGCGCTGGACACGGTGAGAATATGCCCCGGCAAGAGCTTGTGAATGCCTGTATAAATGCTGTTGGCACCGCCAATACAGTTGTGCCGCATGTAGAGGCCCAGCGCATTGCGGTTGATGTCAGCAACGAACATAGGGTGGCGACGCAGCGCAGATAATTCCGAACCAAACAGAAACGCTGCCTCACCGCACTGTCCCTGCCAGCCGTAATACAGCGGCTTTTCGCCCAAGCGGTCACGTGCCAGCGTCAGGGTACGCAACTCACGGTCCCAGAGGGCAATGGCAAACATGCCAATAACACGCTGCAAAGTATTTTCAACGCCCCAGGTGTCAAATCCCGCCAACAATGTTTCGGTGTCGGAATTCCCACGCCACAAGGAAACCACTTTGCCTTCGCGCTCAAGCGGCTGACGAAGCAGTTGGTGGTTGTAAATTTCGCCATTGAAGGCCAGCACATAACGCCCACTGCTTGATACCATGGGTTGCGCCCCGGCAGGACTTAGGTCCACAATCGCCAAGCGGCGATGCGCTAGGCCAATACCTGCTTCAGGATCAACCCAATAGCCATCGTTGTCAGGGCCACGATGAACAAGGGCGTTGGCCATTTGATGCAACACGTCTTGCGCAAGAGCCCCGTCAACTCCTCCTATGACTCTCAAAAATCCCGTGAGCCCGCACATCTATTTTTCCTGCGCTCGGCCAGCTTAAGGAGTTCAACCATACGAGGACCGGTGACTTGTAAACAATAACTCGACTCTACCCGCCTCCGACCCTCTTTTCCCATACGATAACAAAGATCAGGATTCGTCAAAAGCCGTTCAAGCGACATTACCCATTCTTCAGTCTTGACCGCCAGATAACCGCAAATACCGTCCTGGACAATTTCAGAATTTACTCCAACAGGACTTGCAACAGCGGGCAACCCGCAAGCCATGTACTGAATCAATTTATAGCCACACTTACCTCTTTCCCATGGGGAATCGAGTAGGGGCATTATGCCGACAGTCGCGCCTGCAATGGATGCGACCTCTGTAGCATCTGTCCATTGCACAAACTCAACATTCACCCCAGGTAAATCTACATAAGCGCCAATCAAACGCAAAACAAACGGGATGCGCAAAGCCAACGTTTGAAGCGGTTCTCGCAGAATTTCCAAATAATGCACAGTGCTTGGAGAGCCTATCCAAACAATTCGCGGCAAACCATTTCCAACCGGCGCTGAAGTGTAATCATTTGGATATCTTTCCAAATCGATTACTGTCGGAATGACCTTCACCCAGGGTGCACCTGCCTCTTTAGCACGATTAGCTAAATAATCGTTTCCTCCAACAACCAATGTAGCCTTGGCCATCAAAGCATCTAGGCGCTTCCCATATAAATATCGTACCCACCCAAGCCGATGCTGATCGTAGTTGTGAAATACCGCATCATCGAAATCAATAACGTAGTCCACACCTTGTAACAAAGCAGACTCAATAAATAAAGGCATCCAAGGCAACGCCTCTTTCTCAATCCCGAGCAAGTCAAAGCCTTTTCTTCGTCTCAGGTTTTCAACACGGCTTGCAAAGCTCTTTATTACAGACCGATAGTCGTATGCACCACTTGAGTAACGTTTAGACAACGCGGCATCATCAAACAAGGGATAAACTTCAGCTTTTATCCCTGACCTTTCAAGGAAAGGTAGGTATTGATAAAAACGCATTCGACTTGAGGCCCCCATGGAGCCGTAACGCGGCAAAACCAACAATCGCGCGTGAATCACCGAACTACACTTTTTAAAAACGCATGTAGCAACCAACGCCACAACATACCATAAGCACTCCAAGTTTCTTGAAGAGAGCTCCATGATCGGCTCACAAATATTGCCATGACACTGCGAGACAATGGCTCAATTAATATGGTCGCAAGCAGAAGAAAAGTGGAACCCAAAATACCAAAATGCTTGAAGGCATACAGTAAACGGCTACGTAGCGAATAAAACAGTCGGCGAGCCTTCACTTGATTTGATGTTCCGCCTCCAGCATGAAAAGCTTTTACATCGGCAAGATAAACGCTGCACCACCCAGCCTTTCGCGCACGGTATGAAAAGTCTAAATCCTCTAAATAAACAAAAAAACGCTCATCAAATCCCTTCAGATTTTCAAATACACTACGTCGGACAAAATAAAACGCCCCAATCAGATGATCGACTTCACGTGTTGTGTCATGCGCCCATTCATTCATGAAATGACCCATGCGGTGAAATATACGATCCAACCCTACGGCATGAAAGAAGAATTCAAACGGCGAAGGAAAACGAGTGCAACTACGTGAAACATGACCTAAGCCATCGATTAGCTGTACGCCACAGATGCCTACAGTGGCATTACTAGGACTATCCATATAATTCAAAACTTGCCTCAATCCACCGGGATACATTTTAGCATCAGGATTAAGAAACAACAGATATTTTCCAGTAGCAAACCTAGCCCCTTGGTTACAGGCGGCAGCAAAACCTTTATTTTCGAAATTTCGAATGATCTTAAGATTGGAATTCAAGCCACCAAAAGATAAAATTTTGTCTAAAGAATTATCCACAGACGCATTATCCACAATAATAACAGAAGATAATAATTTACATTTTTGTAAATTAAGACTTTCAATGGCTTCAAAAAGCTGATCCCCAGAGTTCCAATTAACTATTACGATACTGACTTTGTCACACATGGGAACGCTTAAAAATTTGCGCCTGATATTTGACGCCACCAACCAATAAATGTGGCAGCAAGACAAGCCACAAATAATCGAACTTTCCAAAATAAGGATTGGTTACCGCAGCGACACATAACCCAAGAACACCAGAAACCAATGGAGCAACATATACAAGCAGATCTGGTCGCATAAGCATGACACGCCTTAGTCGCATCAAACCCCATGTAAACCATCCAAAATAAAATAGCGTCCCAATAAGTCCAGTGGAAAACAATAGATAAACGTAAGTCAACTCATAAGCCCATGGGGTTTCCACAGATCTAATTACGTCTGCACTCGCGCCATTTCCCCAGCCAATAAAAAAACGAAGTGGTGAGCTCACCCAGCCTTCCACCAATGAATATAATTGATCTACCCTTTCACTCTCTTTGCCTGAGTCCAAAAGATCATATGCAGCAGCGACATTTGTAAAAATCGCATCAATAAAATCACCAAAATAAAGAGTAGCAAGCGCCAAAAATATTGCGATCACTCCAACCATCTTTATTGACCAATAGGACAGAATTTGCACCAACTCGCCCATATCAATTTTAGACAAGAGACTTATTGATACAAATGTAAATATCGGAACAAGAAAAAAGTTAATTTGCAATGCACGGCGACCAGACAACACCACTACTGCAAAACAAACCATCAATAAAACATAAATAATTATTTTATTTTTTGCTCCAACCGGATTTTTTATATAGGCAAACGTTGCAGCAAATGGGATTAAAGCCATCAAGCTTGTAATATTGTATAGAGCATATTCCACAAAATCCGCATTGATGTCTTGACCCATATCCAATTCAATATACATCCACTCCGGAACAATGCTTGCCATTTTCCCCAAATACACCATGGTATAAAGCACTATAGCAATCATTGATAAAAATAGAACTCGCACAATCCATCTAAAAGATTGGTTGTTTATGAGAAGAGCTGTTGCAAATAAATAGACTAACGGCCAAGCCACCCAAATTGTCAGAGTCGGAATTGCTCCAGGATTAGAACTTAGCGCACCATGAAGGGAGTTCAGCAACCCAACCGATGAAACCAATACAATTGAAATTACTGTACCTTTATTCCAGAAATTACCATTTACTACAGAGGCAGAGATTATACCCACGCACATCAATACCAACATTGCCGCCTTTAGTGGAACATAAGAGGTAGGCACAAACATAGCTAAGGAAACGCTGATTTATTCCCATCAGTCCTTCCCGTAAAGCAGTTGCTCTTTTAGAATCGCGTTTAGGCCCACTGCTAGCGAGACCGCCCATGCAAACAAGTTTCTCCGAACTGGAATACGCAGCGAAGAAGAAGGTCACACGCCGTGATCGCTTCCTGTCTCAGATCGATGCAGTGACACCGTGGACCGCGCTGGTATCGGCACTCGAATTGTATTACCCCAAGAGCGACAAGCGCGGTCGACCACCGATTGGTTTGGAACGCATGCTGCGCATGTATGTCGTGCAGCAGTGCTTTGGCTTGTCGGACGAAGGCATGGAAGACGCCATCTACGATAGCCAGGCCATTCGGCGTTTTATCGGGATTGACTTGAGTCGGGAAGCCGCACCGGATGCCACTACGCTGCTGAAGTTTCGGCGGCTGCTTGAGACGCAGCATCTGACCAAGACCATCTTTAACACCATCAACCTGCACTTGTCGCAGAAGGGCTTGCTCATGCGTGAAGGCAGCATCGTGGATGCGACCTTGATTGCCGCACCGTCCTCAACCAAGAATGATTCAGGTGAACGTGACCCGGAAATGCATCAGACCAAGAAGGGCAATCAATGGCATTTCGGGATGAAGGCGCACATTGGTGTGGATGCTGAATCGGGACTCGTGCATACGGTGGTGGCAACGACAGCGCAGGAACACGATGTCACGCAAGCGCATGCGCTCTTGCATGGTGAGGAGACCGACGTATTTGCCGATGCGGGCTATGTGGGCGTGGCCAGGCGCGAAGAGAATCAGGGCCATGCAGTGAACTGGCATGTGGCCATGCGGCCGGGCAAACGCCGTGCGTTGCCTAAGACGTCGTTGGGCAAAGTGCTGGAAACCATTGAGCACACCAAGGCGCGTATCCGCGCCAAGGTCGAGCATCCGTTTCATGTGGTGAAGAATCTGTTCAAACACAAGAAGACTCGCTATCGCGGTCTGGCCAAGAACGCTGCGCAACTGCTCACGCTGTTTGGTCTGGCTAATCTGATGCTGGCCAAGCGGCGATTGATGGCGATTCACGCCCAAGGTGCGTCCTGAAAACGGGGCGCAGGGCAGTCACCGCACAAAGCGGTGGAATTTACTTCGATGAGGACATCGATTTAAGGAAAATCGTCTATAAATAGGCATCAAAACACGCGCCTTAGTAAAACCGCTTACGAAACGGATTTGTTCAGCGATTCCTTAGCTGAATTGGCGGTGAAACTCTGCGAAGAGAAGTAAACGCTTTTACATTGGTCTTGAAGATAGGGCGTTGTTCCCAAGCTCCAAGCGACTGGTCGATGTGAGCGTAAATGCTTCCTGGTGTAATGTCGCCCAAAAGATTTGCAGCGCCACCATTAAGGGCATCCACAAGCAACGACGTAAAAACGCCTGAACCGTTGACCTCCTGCGCATACTGATCTTTGCTTGACGCCGTCAGAATGGTCATGCCTTCACTAAGAAATGCCTTGTCGCCGAGGGACTTAGGTGTCCCCGCTAAACCTGAGTGGCAACTGTCTAGAATAATGATTTTGTTCTTGGCTTTGGATTCGTTGGCGAAATTGAGTACCTCTTCAAGAGACAGCCCGTCATCACCATGCGTGCATTCTGAGGTTACCAAATAGCCGCCAACATCTTCAACGTGACCGTGTCCAGCAAAATACAGAAGCGCGACCTCGCTGTCATCCGCGAAAAGTGCCGCGATGTCATCTTTTAATTGTTTTCGGCTAACTGCAGATGGATCGTCAAGGGCGGTGACTAGCTTGACGTCAAAGTTAAGCTGACCATCTGCATGGCGCATTAGCACCTGACTAACCGCATAGGCATCATTCACGCAGCCATGCAGATGGCCAACCTTTGGGTAGTAATTTATTCCAACAACAAGGGCCTTTTTCATGATGCATTCTTACCTTCGCTCATGACCTGAGTCACCGCAGCAGCAATATCATCCCAAGTCCAAGTGATCACGCGGTTCCTCGCTAGGCCAGTGGGCAATGTGCTATTCGAAGTAGCACCATCCACATATACGCCAAAAATGGGAACATTCTGGGCATTTGCCATCGCAATTTCTTTGACCACTCCTGTGGCTGTCGCCATGTGCCTGCCAACCAAGACGATCATGAAATGAGTCTTGTTAATCTTTGCTTTGATAAGTGTCTCCCATTGTGATTGCAACATGGGTTCTTTGGCAGACCAGTCTTCGTGGGAGAAGGGGGTTTTCGAGTTCCACGCTTGACCAGCAAAAAGCACCTTTTGATCACTATTGTGGTCCACATCAAAACTGATGAAAGCTCTTGGTTCCGCCATATTGTCCCCTATCAATATTGTTTAGTCCGGTGATAAGCATACATGCACAACATTTCAGATGCGGATTTATGACGCTGTCGCCGTCGACACTCTTACTCAAACCAGAGAATCGAAGAAAACCATGACCGACTGATCCCGCTGGAAAGCAGCTTTTTGACAGCTTCAAAATCACTTCAAAGCCGTTCTATTCACCAATGCTATCGCGTAGGTAGATTCAAACATCCAGAAACTTCTTCCCCTCAGACTGCCAATCTTACAAAAAAACCGATTGATTCGTCCGCGCGTAACCTGTTGATTTATATAAGGGTGGCAGGCGTACCTTCCGGACTTCGGCCTGAGCCTGATGGGGAGGTTCGGAGAGAGAATGCGCAAACGGAGAGTAATACCTGCCGGTTGCTGGTAGAAATGGCGAGCTTTGAAGTCCGCAAGAACCCAAAGGAATCCTCGCAAACACGCGGTAGTAGGCGAAAAAAAACCAACTAAGAGAAGTTGGTTTTTTAACGATTGGTGGTGGGGCGCAATCCCGCACCAAACCGCGCCAGTTCAGGCCATTATGCTCGCTGCCAACTACTGCGGAATGGTGCGAAACCTACCCGTTACTGCGGTGAATGGTAGCAAATCCCGCCGCCTCTGACGCCAGCACGTTCCGCGAGACCGGCGGTCAGTTCGATTCCCATTCACGGAATTGAACCCGCGTCCGCAAATGTCGTGTCACTGACAAATTTTGACTTATCTACGCGGCCAAGACTTACC
>CAIPID010000086.1 GCA_903865015.1 uncultured beta proteobacterium
CCTTCCCAAAGTCGATTTACCGCAGCCTGATTCACCCACGAGACCTACAACTTCTTTACTGGCAATAGTCAGACTGACATCGTTGACGGCATAGACATATTGATCTTTATGCGTCGCACCCAGCTTATTAAGCAGACGGTGGACGGGATCAACAGGCTGACCGAAACGCTTGGTAATACCATCTAGCGCAAGTAGTGGTTTCGTGTCGCTCATTTGCTCAACTCCAACGGCTCACGATAAGGATGAAAGCAGCGTACGGTATGGCCTGCATCCATTGCACTAACCAGCGGTGTTTGTAAACAAACTTCGGTAGAAAGCTCACAACGCGGGCTAAAGGAGCAACCGGGGGGCAATTGAGATAGCGCAGGTGTCATGCCAGGAATCTGATAGAGGGGTTGGTTTGGCGGATTAGCCGCTGGCACCGAGCGAATTAAGCCACGCGTATAAGGATGAGAGGGATTACCCAACACTTCGGCGCTGGCGCCCTGCTCTACTATTCGTCCAGCATACATCACACTAATATGGTCGGCCAGACCAGACACTACGGATAAATCATGAGTAATCCAGATTACAGAAGTACCGGTCTGACGACAGATTTTCTGGACCTCTGCAAGAATCTGTCCCTGGATCGTAACGTCCAAAGCCGTCGTTGGCTCATCAGCAATAATGACATCGGGCTTATTTAATAATGCGATCGCAATCGCCACACGCTGACGCATCCCACCTGAAAATTGATGCGGATAGGCACTGAGTCGTTCATCAGGCGAAGGGATACCGACCATCGCCAGCGCCGCACGGCACTCATCAAGCGCGACCGCTTTTGAAACACGACGATGCGCCTGAATCGCTTCAATCATCTGAGCCGAAATTTTCATGACGGGATTAAGCGTCATCATGGGATCCTGAAAAATCATCGCCATGCGATTACCGCGCATTTGTCTGACCTGCTCTGCATTCATACTGCGAATGTCCTGGCCTTTCAGCAGTATCCGTCCAGCGGCAACACGTCCCGGATGATCGAGCAACCCCATGATAGAGAAACCAGTCAGTGACTTGCCTGAACCTGACTCGCCCACTAGCCCCATAATCTGGCCCGCATGTAATTCAAAGCTCACTTCATCCAGCGCACGCACAATGCCATCTCTCGTCGCGAATTCAGTGACAAGATTTTCAACTTTAAGTTGTGCGGGGGTGCTCATCGATTCGATACCATCATATTATTTTTGCAACCTGGGATTCAGGATATCCCGAAGGCGATCCGCGACCAGGTTGATACTCACGATCATGACTAATAAAGCGAGTCCCGGAAAAAAACTGATCCAATATTTCCCGGACATCAGATAGGCGTATCCATTGGATATGAGCAATCCGAGCGATGGTTCTGTAATAGGCAGACCCAGACCAAGAAAAGATAATGTCGCCTCGAGTGCGATGGCTGCCGCAATTTGCATCGCAGCAACAACGATCAGCGGAGCCATGCAGTTAGGCAACAAATGCGCGAAGATAATTCGGCGATGGCTCAGGTCAAGACAACGCGCCGCCTCGATGTATTCCTTACCCATTTCTACTAGCGCGGCTGAACGAACTGTCCGGGCGTAGTATGCCCATTGAACTGTAATTAATGCAATGATGATTTTGCTCAAGCCTTGTCCAAACACCGCAAGCAAAATTAGCGCGATGAGGATAGTTGGAAACGACAATTGGATATCAACGATGCGCATGATCACGCTGTCGGTTTTCCCACCGAGATAGGCTGCCGTGAGCCCAAGTGTCATACCAATAATCAACGCACCGAGTGTCGATACGAGTCCGACTCCAAGTGAAATACGCATGCCATAAATAATGGCGGAGTACATGTCGCGACCTTGGTCGTCCGTACCCAGCCAATACAACATCTTGTCATCAAACGATCGTGACCACGGTGGGAGTCGTCCATCCAGGATATCGAGCTGCGCCAGATCGTAGGGATTCTGTGGCACAAGCCATGGCGCAAATATCGCAGCCAGGACGAGTATGCTCAGCACAACTAAACCGCCTAATGCAATCCAGTCGGCGGAAAACATGCGCCATAATTTTCGCGAGGGTGACTCTACTACTGCGACGATTTCATTGGTCATCTTGCCGATGCTCCCAGACGCACACGTGGATCCAGAAACGCATAAGCCAAATCAACAAGCAAATTAATCACTACGAAAAACACCACAATCACACAAAGGTAAGCCACGATGACTGGGCGATCAAGGTTATTGATTGAGTCGATCAGTAACTTGCCCATCCCTGGCCAGGCAAAAATAGATTCCGTCACGATCGCAAAGGCGATCACCGATCCGAACTCCAGGCCAATCACAGTAACAATCGGAATCATGATGTTTTTCAATACATGCACACCGATAATGCGGCGAGCACGCAACCCCTTGGCGCGTGCGTATTTGACGTAATCCTGGAGCAACGCTTCTTGCGTGCCTGCGCGAGTCAAACGAATAATCAGTGCGAGTTTAAAAAGTGCCAAATTCAAAGCGGGTAAAAATAAGTGCTTCATGCCCTCCCACGAGAGAAAGCTGACGGGCATACCCAACAATGTTGACGTGGGGCCGCGACCGCTAGAAGGCAACCAGCCCAGTTCCACGGCAAAAAACATAATCAGTACAAGGCCAACCCAAAATGTCGGCAACGAAAATCCAAGAATCGACACCGTCATGATTGTTTTACCAATCCATGAGTCGGCTTTCAACCCTGCGATCAACCCCAAAGGAATACCGAGCACGGTCGCAATAAACATGGCGGCCAAGGCCAACTCCATTGTTGCCGGCATCCTGCTCAGCAACAACTCAATCGCTGGTGTATTGAACATGAACGAACGCCCAAGATCACCATTGAGCACTTGTTTGAGGAAATAAAAATACTGCTCCCAGAGCGGCTTATCGAGCCCCAGCGCGCGCGTCACCTGCGCGATATCCTGAGCAGTCGCCTCCGGTGCGATTAACAAATCAACCGGATTACCAATTGCGTAGACACCTGTGAATACAAGCAGGGACATCACGAGCAGAACGAAAAAACTCTCGCCCAGGCGTCTCAGAATAAAAGTCAGCATGTGTAAATAAATTCAGGGCAACCTGTTTAAAGATTGCCCTGTGATCAGTGAAAATTACTTAGGTTGAAACTCTTGTGCAAGCGTGTACTCGTCTGTGCGCGGCGTATAGACCACACCCTTTTTGGTCGCCCAGGTGTTGATCTGGTGATGCAAAGGCAACAGACCGATATCTTTCATAGAAAGAATTGCGGCTTCCTGGAGTAGCGCTTCACGCTCTTTGTCGTCAATCGTAGACATCGCCTTGGCAAGCACGCCATCCATGGCTGGATTAGAGTAACGTCCCCAGTTAAAACCACCCAAACCCTTGTCAGGAGTAAAGGTCGCGAGCAGCGGACGCAGGGCTGATGAAGACTCGCCCGTCGAAGCACCCCAGCCAAGCATGGTCATCGAGTATTCAAGTTTGGATGCATGGCCAAGATAGACGCCCATTGGCATGGTCACGATCTTTGTCGTAATACCCGCACGTGTCAGCATTTGCGCAACAGTCTGTGCAATTTGATCATCGTTGACGTAACGGTTGTTAGGTGCGTGCAGGGTCAAGTTAAAACCATTTGGATAACCCGCTTCAGCAAGCAGTTTTTTAGCGCCTTCGAGGTCATACTTTTCAGGTGTTAATGATGGCACGTGTCCAAACATCGGTGCAGGAACCAGATTGCCGGTCGGCAATGACAAACCTTCCATCACGCGCGTTTTGATGGCTTCGCGATCAATAGCTTTTGAAATAGCCTGGCGAACTTTCAAATCCTTGAAGGGATTTTTCTCAAGCGGCTTGCCATCCTTGTCGGTCACGAAAGGCGTCTGGTCGCGCTGCTGATCGAGATGGAAGAAAATAATCCGGTGTGAAGTCTTGGTAGAAGTCAGCAGATTTGGATTTGCTTTGATTTTTGCAAAGTCAGGAGTCGGGATATTTTCAATCGCATCGACATCACCTGAAAGCAATGCAGCTAAGCGAGTTGGATCGTTAGGCAGAATGCGCAGCGTGACTTTTTCCCAGGCAGGCTTTTTACCCCAATACGCATCATTGCGTGCGAGTTCGATACGGTCGCCACGTTTGAAATCAACATATTTGAATGGGCCTGTACCGATATTTACTTTGCCCGCATTGAAGTCTTCGGTTGTTGCATTGCCAGCAACTTTCTTTGAAACGATATAGATCGTTGACAAATCGTTAGGCAGTAATGGGTATGGGGCTGCCGTTTTGAAACGAATCGTATGGTCATCAACGATTTCGCTCGAAACGATTGCCTTGGTGTAGACAGTGAATGGGCCTGGGCTATTTGGAATCTTGCCCACACGGTCAAAGGAGAAAACCACGTCGGCTGCGGTGAAATCGCTCCCATCATGGAATTTAACGCCTTTACGCAGTTTGAATTCCCATGTTGTCGGATCAACTGTTTTCCAGGATTCTGCCAGGTCTGGAATCAGACGCGAGTCTGGGTCCAAGGTCACAAGCTTGTTGTAAATATGTTCAGCGACGCCATTATTTGGAAACAAATTCACATAATGGGGGTCCATGGACGTGATGTCAGCACCGACGCCCACTTTCAAATCCGCGGCTTGTGCCGGTATGTTTGCAGTAGTAATGGCTGCAAATAAAAAAAGACTGGTTAGGCGACCAAAGCGCATGCGTGACTCCGATGATTGACTGATTATTCTATCTGGAAAGTAACATTATTTAAGATTGAATTACTGAGGACGAAACTCTTGTGCCAACGTGTACTCGTCAGTGCGTGGGGTATACATCACGCCTTTCTTTGTAGCCCAGGTATTAATTTGATGATGGATAGGCAACAGGCCAATATCCTTCATCGCAATGATAGTTGCCTCTTGGAGTAGCGCTTCGCGCTGCTTATCATCAATTGTTGCCATGGCTTTGGCAAGCACCTCATCCACTTTAGCATTTGAGTACCGACTCCAGTTAAAAGTACCTAAGCCCTTTTCTGGCGCAAAGGTCGCGAGCATGGGGCGTAAAGCTGAAGAAGACTCACCTGTTTGCACACCCCAACCAAGCATAGCCATTGAATACTCAAGCTTAGAGGCATGTCCAAGATATACACCCATTGGCATGGTTGATATTTTTGTAGTAATACCAGCGCGCGTGAGCATCTGAGCGACGGTCTGCGCAATCTGATCGTCATTAACATAACGATTATTTGGAGCATGAAGCGTCAAGTTAAAACCGTTCGGATAGCCGGCTTCTGCCAACAGTTTTTTTGCACCCGCTAGATCGTAGGTATCGGGAGTCAAAGAAGGGACATAACCAAACATCGGCGATGGAACCAAGTTGCCAGTTGGCAGAGACAAGCCTTCCATGACGCGATTTTTGATTGCTTCACGATCAATCGCCTTGGACATGGCCTGACGGACCTTTAAATCTTTAAAGGGATTTTTGGCAAGCGGCTTACCATCCTGATCCGTCACAAAAGGCGTCACATCCCGTTGCTGATCGAGGTGAAAGAAAATAATTCGGAATGAAGTTTTAATCGAAGTCTGGAGCGAAGCGTTGGACTTCACTTTGACAAAATCAGGAGTAGGAATGTTTTCAATCGCGTCCACATCACCAGCAAGTAAAGCAGCGAGTCGAGTGGGATCATTAGGCAAAATTCGGAGCGTTACTTTTTCCCATGCGGGCTTATTACCCCAATAAGCATCGTTACGAACAAGTTCAACCCGGTCACCACGCTTGAAATCAACAAATTTGAAAGGGCCCGTTCCTATGTTGACGCGGCCAGCATTGAAATCCTCGGTAGTAGCGTTTTCAGCAGCTTTCTTTGAGACGATGTAGACCGTTGACAGGTCATTAGGCAGCAAAGGGTAAGGCGCAGCTGTTTTAAAACGAATAGTGTGCGCATCTACAATTTCACTAGCAATGATCGCTTTTGTATAAACAGTAAAAGGACCGGGGCTATTTGGGATTTTGCCCACACGATCATACGAAAAAATCACATCCTCTGCGGTGAAATCACTTCCATCGTGAAATTTCACACCCTTGCGTAATTTAAATTCCCAAGTAGTGGGATCAACCGTTTTCCACGATTCAGCTAAATCAGGAATCAAACGCGCTTCAGGATCCAAGGTCGTGAGTTTGTTGTATATGTGTTCTGCAACATTATTGTTGGGGAACAAGCTCACAAAATGTGGGTCCATCGAGGTAATGTCTGCACCTACGCCGATCTTCAAATCAGCGGCCTGAGCGGGAGAAAATGCAGCTGTGAAAAAAGAAAACAGAAAAAGACTAGTTAGGCGGCGTAGACGCATGCTTGACTCCTGTGTATTGTTGGATGATTCTATCTGAAATATGCTGCCCTCAGGTAATTTAGAAAGCGTTCTTTATATTCAAATTCAATAAAGAAATACCCTTTTTTACTTAAGATGCCGGCGGGTGATACCTAAAACTAACAAGGAGACTAAAAATGGATCTAGGACTAACGCAACGCGTAGCACTTGTGACGGGTGGCTCACAGGGAATTGGCAAAGCCATCGCAGCCAAGCTCGCCCAGGAAGGCGCGACAGTCGTTATTGCTGCTCGTGGGCGCGAACTGCTGGATCAGGTCGTCGGCGAAATTGTTAAAACAGGCGGACTAGCCGTAGGCATGCAGGCAGATGTCAGCAAAGAAGAAGACTGCACCCGACTGATTGGCGATATTGTTCAGAAGTTTGGCAGGATCGATATCCTGATCAATAACGCAGGCACCTCAGCAACCGGAGAATTTGAATCAGCGCTGGACGCAACCTGGCAAGCAGACTTTGATCTGAAACTTTTTGCCGCGATTCGCCTGGCACGTCTGGCCATACCGGAAATGAAAAAACGCAGCTGGGGTCGCATTATCAACGTGACGAACATTGGCGCCAAACAACCTGCTGCCAAATCAATGCCCACCACTGTGACACGCGCCGCCGGACTAGCATTGACCAAGGCCTTATCAAAAGAGTTTGCACCTAATAACATTCTGGTCAACAGCATTTGTATTGGCTTGATTAAAGCTGGCCAACACGAAAAGAAAGCCGCTGCAACAGGCGTTCCTGTCGAACAAATGTATGAAACGATGGGTAAAAATATTCCACTGGGACGAGTGGGTCGCGCCGAAGAGGTCGCCAACGTTGCAGCATTCCTCTCATCTGAGGCTGCGAGCTTTGTGACCGGTAGCAGTATCAATCTGGACGGTGGCGCCTCTGCAGTGATGTAACAAATACGCATCCATTACGCAGACTTGTTATTCTGACTTGATTCCGGCCCTCTGAATCAAGTTCCTCCACTTAGCAATTTCTGTATGTAAAAACTGGCCAAGCTCTTGGGGCGATCCTCCACCAGGGATCAACCCATGGCCAGCCAACTTCTCCTGCACATCTTTCATTTGCAGAATATTGACGAGTTCTTTGTTCAGCTTACTAATGACCACTGTTGGGGTTTGAGCAGGTGCAAACAAGCCAAACCACCCAACCACCTCAAAGCCAGGTAGCCCTGACTCCGCGACAGTCGGGACTTCGGGGATTTCGGAAACACGTTTCAATCCCGTGACCGCGATCGCGTTAATGCGTCCAGATTTGGTTTGCGACAGCGCCGCAGGGATCGTTGAAAAATATATCTGAATATTGCCAGCGATCAGATCTGCAATTGCAGGCCCGCCCCCTTTGTACGGAACATTAACGATATCCAGATTCGCCGAATGTTTGAATAACTCTGCCGCGAGATGCGCAGTTGTTCCAACGCCTGAGTTGCCATAGTTAAAATTACCCGGATTAGCCTTTGCAAGCGAAATCAACTCTTTGACCGAGCTTGCCTGTACCGCAGGATTCACGACTAATACTAGTGGAGCTGAGGCGACTAAAACAATAGGCGCTAAATCCTTTTCACTATCAAAAGGTAATTTTGGATACATCCCTGGATTCACCGGGAATGAAGTAATTGGCATCACCAGAGTGTAACCATCAGGATCAGACTTGACTGCTGCCTCAACGCCCACGTTACCCCCGCCGCCAGGACGATTCTCTACGATCACGGGGACATTCCAGGACTCGGTCAGTTTTTGTGCAATCAGACGCGCGGAAAAATCCGTACCGCCTCCAGCTGCGACAGGCACGATGATTTTGATAGGCTTGGAGGGATAGGGTTGCGCAATCGCTGCTTGCGAAACACATACAAAGAATAAAAGAACAATTGATTTAAGGCCTGAGCGTAAGCTATTGCGAAGTTGATTACACATATACATTTGTCTCTGATTTTTTAATAGTTTTTATACTGTTCTCATCATAAGATGATTTAGCTCAAGTATGCTATTGAAACGCAACAATAAAAAAATAGAGACAACATGAGAAAAAATATCAAATTCCATGCAAATGGCGTTGAACTAGACGGCTGGTTTTATACCCCTGAAAATAAAAAAGCACCCTTTCCAACTCTCATCATGAGTCATGGTTTTGGCGCCATCAAAGAAATGGCGCTGGACGGGTATGCCGAAATATTTTGCAAAGCTGGCTTTGCCTGTCTCGTGTATGACCATCGCAATACTGGGGCTAGCGCTGGCGAACCGCGCGGTGAACTTGATCCCTGGCAACAGATCTCTGACATGCGAGATGCGATCACCTATGCAACCATGCAACCTGAGGTGGATGCAGAACGAATCGGGCTCTGGGGTACGAGCTATTCGGGTGGTCATGTGTTAGTGGTCGCTGCCACCGATCGTCGTGTGAAATGCGTTGTTTCGCAAGTGCCAACGGTGAGTGGTTTTAAAAATACATTACGATCCATACCAACTGACAAATTCGACGCATTTCTTAAGGATATTGACGAAGATCGCATCAATCGCGCAAAGGGTCTGCCTCCAAAAATGGTTCCTATATCTACCGAGGGGTCAGAGAGTTACGCATGGAGCATGATTGCAGCCAAAGGCACGAATTACATTAATTCGGTCACACTTCGTACCCGTGATTTACGAATGGGATATGAGCCAGGGACCTATCTGCCCCGCATCGCTCCAACACCACTATTGATGATTCTCGGCACACACGATACGCGGTGCCCGACCGATGACCAATTAGCTGCATATTCGACTGCGCACGAACCAAAAAAATTGCACTTATTTAAGGGTGGTCATTACGAACCCTATAGCGTCAGACTAGAAGAAACTGCTGGCAAAGCGTGTGAATGGTTTACCGAGCATCTGGTCACGGATTACGCGCGATAGCCTGGATGCTCAAGCCCGCAATCCATTCCGCCTTCAGGATTTGATCCTCATGAAAAAAATATTTTTGAAATTGCTCGTCTCTTGCTTTCTGGCCAGCTTACTGACACACACCTCGTTTGCCCAAAGTCAAGCCTGGCCTGCACAGACAATTCGCATAGTTGTTCCATACCCAGCTGGCGGTGTTACAGATATCGTTGCACGCCTGTTGGCAAAATCACTAGGCGATTCACTCAACACCACGGTTGTTGTTGAAAATCTTGCAGGTGCAAATGGCGCAATCGGTGCCATGGCGGTCGTACGCAGCGCGCCTAACGGATACACACTTTTGATGGGAACGCCGGCAACTTTAGCTACGAATATGATTCTTTATCCCGGGACGCAGTACGATGCAATTAAAGATCTGGAACCGATTGCACGCATTGTCTCTATGCCCAATGCACTGGTTGTTAGAAATGATCTGGGAGTCGATAACGTCCAGGACCTCATCGATCGATTAAAAAAAAAACCGGGGAAAATGTCATATGGCGTGACGGGGATCGGCGCGAATGGCCACCTCACGACAGCGTACTTCCTCCATCAAACGCAAACCGACGCGATGCCAGTCCCATATAAAGGTGCAGCCCCGTTGCTCGCCGGATTAATAGGAGGTCAAACTGACTTTACTATTGATCAGCTCACATCATCTGTCAGTTTTATAAAAAGTGGCCGGATCAAACTACTCGCTGTCAGTTCAGCGACGCGTTCGCCTTATTTTCCAGATACGCCGACACTCGATGAGTCTGGCATAAAAGATTTTGATATGGGCTCATGGCTTGCCCTATCCGCACCTAAAAACACCCCAAAGGAAATAATCAAACATCTCAATACTGCTATCAATCAAGTACTCAAGGAACCGGTCTTCAAAGAAAATCTGTCGCAATTCGCTGCAACACCTACAGGTGGCACGCCTGAAGAATTGGCACGACTGATGCAAACAGAATCAGAGACTGTGAAATTCATTGCTCACTCGGCAAAAATAACTGTTGAGCAATAAACTATTAAAAATAGCCCAGTCCCAGTTCATTGCTAAAAAACCATTAATCAGACAATACAAAAAAAGCGGCAAATATGACAATCACAAACACAACCCTTACATCTACAGTCAAAGCGATGGTATTCGATACCTTTGGCTCAGTCGTTGACTGGCGCAGCAGCATCATTCGCGACTTGACTCACTGGGGTCAGGAAAATGGCTTTTCGGCAGACTGGGCAGCATTCGCAGATAAATGGCGAGGCATGTATCAGCCATCTATGGAACAAGTCCGCAATGGCCAACGCGCATGGACGATACTTGACGTGCTGCATCGCGAATCGCTCGAGGTCTTGATTAAGGAGTTCAAACTCGATGCGATGAATGAAGAACAGCGCGTTCATGTCAATCGCGTCTGGCACCGTCTGGATGGCTGGCCTGATGCAGTCGGTGGCTTAAGTCGCCTCAAAAGCAAATACATCATTGCGCCACTTTCTAACGGCAACGTGTCGCTGCTGACGGATATCGCGAAATATACAGGCCTGCCTTGGGATTTGAATTTATCAACAGAAATTTTTCATTGCTATAAACCTCAGCCACAATCCTATCTCGGCGTGTGTAATATCCTGCAACTCGAACCAGGCCAAGTCATGATGTGTGCAGCACACAATGATGATCTACTTGCCGCGCGCAATGTCGGCCTCAAAACAGCATTCTGGCCACGCCAAACTGAATATGGCCCTGGCCAGACTAAAAATCTGGTTGCGACAGAAAAATGGGACATCATTGCAAAAGACATCAGGGATTTTGCGCGTCAGATGGGTGTCTGATTAAAGCTCTGGAATACAAGTTAATCATCAAACCCGAACGATGTGCACACTACAAGGCGCCTCCTCGACGATTTTAGTCATCGAGGTCCTCCACGGAGCAACCATGTTCGGGATTTTGTGAGACGCACCAATCAAAATCAGAGTCGCCTCGTTGTCTACAGCGAACTCGACAATTCTGGAGGCAGGGTCCATGGCCTCTAGCACATGGCAAGACAATCGTTCAGCAGGTAGCCCCAACGGTTGAGCCCATTGCATCAGCTGCACCAGATGATTACGCACAATGCCACTCGCCGTATCAGCCTCGAGGGCACCATCAATCGCAGGAGTCCCAGCGATCGTACTTAAACAGACCAGCCGGCTTTCAGGCATGACTTGCAAAATCATCCTCGCCGCCTGCAGCATACGATCTCGCAACAACATATCTGTTTGACGGGTATCGATCGCAGCGATAATGAGTGGTGCATCCTCATACCCGATACTTGGATCGATACATGGAGATGGTATGTAAGAGGCAGCGCGCCACCAACGCTTAAGATTGACCATCAATCCAAGCGGTTTTGTGCGCTCAGCACGCTCAGTAAGCTTGACGCTATCAGGCTCGCGCAAACACTGCCTTAAACGCGTGGCACTTTGATAGCGATCAGAAGCACGGGCTTCGAGCGCGCGCAGTACAACCTCTTGCAGCCAGGGTGGTGTATCCGGCCTGAGCATTCTCAATGGTTCGGGCTGCGCCCAAAGGCGCTTGCGCAACCCGCCCATTGATTGAGGATTACCAAACGGCAATTCTCCCGTCAGCATTTCATACAAAATGGCACCAATAGAAAATATATCGCTACGACTGTCTTCTCTGATCCCCATAATCTGCTCGGGCGATACATAAGGTGCAGAACCAACCCCTTTTCTCATTTGCTCGGCAAGCAGATCAGGAAAGTGCGCATGATGCGCCAAACCAAAATCAATCAGTGTAATTTTTCCGTCTGCTCCAACCAGAATATTTTCGGGTTTCAGATCAAGATGGATCGTATGCTGCGTGTGCAAGGCTTGAACCGCCTGCGCCAGTGCCGCACCAAGTTTTACCACCTCATCGATTGGAAATTTCCCTCTCTCCCTAATTAAGGAATCCAGGGGTTTACCGTCAATACGCTGCATCGCAATATAGGGATGCGTGGCAAGATTACCTGCACCCAAATATTTAGGCACAAAGGGTGTGTCCAGTGCAGCCAGTATATTTAATTCCGTCTCAAAGGCAATCAAACTTTCTACGGGTTGATTGCGACCGACGCGAGGAATCTTTAACAGAATAGGCAAATCAATATCGGGATGTGTTGCCGAAAATAGTACGGCCATTCCTCCCCGATGCACTTCCTCATGCAACACAAACCCATCAATCACATTTCCAGACTGAAAGGCCTCACCAACAGACTGGATCGTTGTGCGCTCAGTCATAAAAGGAAATCGTATTCCATCGATTTAAAGCCCAGTAATCAATCGGTCAGCAAGACTCTCAGGCAATCCTGCTTGGCGAATTTTTTCAGCCGCAGCATAAAAGTCATAAGGCACACGTTGAAAATTGATTGTTTGCGCATGTGGCTCAAACACTGCAAAACAGGCTTCAGGAATGCCGTCCCGTGGTTGCCCCAGCGAGCCCACCACACCCACCCAGGTTCGATGATGCGGAATCGGCACATGCTTGCCCGGGTGAGGTGCAAAACGTCTGAGTTTGCCAATTTCAGTTTGGTAAAAAAGCATGGGGTCGTGCACATGACCAACAAAGGTATATGTTTTGCCGGAGTGCTCGGCGCATTGCCAGGCACTGGTATCCTCATTTACGTACCGCCAGTTTTCAGGCTGATAGGCTGAGGCGTGCACATAACACGTATCTTCTTCGTTGATCAGCATCGGCAACTGCCTCAGAAAATCAACTTGCTTAGGACTCAGTTGCTCACGCGTCCACTGTATGGCCGCCCAAGCGACAGGATTCATCAAACGGCTGTGGTCCATAAAAACAGCCTGATCGTGATTACCCATGAGTGCTTGCGCTTTTCCGGAGGCGACCAAAGCGGAAATGCGATCAACGACAGCGCTGGGGTCGGCGTTATAACCCACCAGATCACCCAAAAACACCATGCGCGTGACGCCCAACTCCTGGGCACGCACAAGGCAGGCCTCAAGTGCCTCAAGATTGCTATGTACGTCAGCAAAAAGTCCGATTCGTTCATTCATAAGTTAATGATAGGACAATCTGCGTCTCACGGACAATCAAAACTTGTGCCATGCCCTTGGATGTTAAAATTTAGCTTACACCGCACTGACTAAACATTGACGGAATTTCGTCATACAGGAAACGTTTTGATGAATAAGTTATGGACAGCTTTACTGCTGCTCTGCACCGGTATTGGCGGCGCATTTGCCCAACACCACGATACACATGAAACATCGCACAATCACAGCGCGTCGACGCCTGCGACGCCGTGCAAAGAACCTTCATTAAATTGCGCCCGCGCAGCCACCCCCTACTTTGCGCCAGACAGGTCGCTTTGGGTCGTATGGGCATCAAACGGTGTCATTTCGCTGGCACGTTCGGGGGATATGGGCAAAAGTTTTGAGCCATCCATCGAAATCGCAAATCACGGTAATTTTCTCGATACGGGGCCAGACGCACGACCACAACTTGTTGGAAACAAAGCAGGTGACATGACGATTGCCTATGCTTTTTTTAAAGATAAGCAATGGAATGCTCAAGTCAATACATCTACTTCAATTGATCAAGGTCATTCGTTTTCCAATCCGACAGCTCTTTCAAAAGATCCCGCGAGTCAACGCTTTGCTTCGCTCGCCGTTGATCCACAGGGCAAGCTCTTTGCAGCCTGGATAGATAAACGATTGGTTGCCGAATCCAAAAAATCTGGCAAAAAATCATTGGGCGGCTCGATTGCCTTTGCATGGTCCAGCGACATGGGCAAATCCTTTTCACCAGAAAATATCGCTCAACCCGATAGCTGCGAATGCTGCAGGATAGGTATCTCGATGACCCCTCAGGGTTTGCCTGTGATGATTTATCGTGCCATTTTTAATGGCAATGTCAGAGATCATGCGACCCAGCTGGTCTTAAATGAAACACAGACAGATCCCGCTGAGCGCGTTGCCCGTGACAATTGGGAAACAGATAGTTGCCCGCATCACGGTCCAGCCATCGCCGTCAGCAGCCTCGGCACCTATCATGCAGCCTGGTTTACAGAAGGCTCGGCAAGAACCGGGGCGTTTTACGCCCGCTCAATGGACGCTGGCAAACATTACTCCGCGCCCCAAATCATTGGCAATCCAAAAGCACAACCTGCAAGACCATATCTCTTGGCACAAAACGAAACGATCTGGATGGTATGGAAAGAATTCGATGGCAAGCGCGCAGCTATTTTCATGCAACGCTCAACAGATGACGGCGCCAACTGGTCCAAACCAAAGCAGATTGCTGAAACGGTTGGTTACTCAGACCATCCCTTGCTCATTCAAAAAGAGCATGATGTTTATCTTTCATGGTTAACTTCGGCGCAAGGCTATCGCCTGATACCACTTGATGCAATACATTAAATAGATACAACGAAAGATGTCTAAAGTCCGACTTTATAGTTTTATGCTGCACGTCTTCATGGCGATGTGGGGATGTATTCTTTCAGTAAACCTTCACGCAACAGAATTAAAAACTTACCAATCAGGCGATTGGAAAATCCTGTTGAAAAGTAGCGATAAAAAACCGCTTGTGGTCCATCTCTGGGGGTTTACCTGCGCCCCTTGTTTAGATGAGTTACCGCGCTGGGGAGAGTTTGTCGCACAATTCCCCGATTTAAAAACCATATTCATTCAGGTCGATGATGTACCACCAGAACTATCAATCCAGACACTGACTGACGCACGCCTTGAACGTGCGGACAACCGCACGAGCGTGACAATTTTCGATGAATACATGCGCTTTGAGATTGACCCTCGCTGGAGGGGGGAACTCCCCCTCACACTACTCATCAGTCCAAAAGGTGAAATCAAACGTATACGAGGTACCGTTGATTTTAATGTGATAGAAAAATGGCTTAAAGGTTTTTAAACTACTGAGCCTGGACATTTCCCTGCTCAATCACTTTCTTCCATTTAGCAATCTGCTTATCCATCTCAATACGTAACCCTTGTGCGGACTGACCCTCAACATCCACATCGCGATCGACCATTTCCTTTACGAAATCCGGGTCTTTGCAAATATCAAGCATCACTTTTTCGAGTGTAGCGACTACCTCTGCAGGCATCCCTGCTGGCCCAAGAATCCCTAACCAATAAATCGACTCATACTCTGGATAACCTAGCTCGGCAACGGTCGGGACGTTTGGCAAATATGGGGCTCTCTTTGCACCTGTAACCGCTAAAACATTCAGACGACCATCCTGCACCATATCTTTAGAGGTCACATAACCTTCGATTTTTACATCCACTCGCCCAGCAATCAGGTCCGCCTTGGCCGGTCCCGTACCTTGATATGGCACGTGCAACATTTTCAGACCAACCGTATCAGCCAGCATCTCCATGGAAAGATGTGGCCAGCTACCAATGCCGGCGGACGAATACACAACGGTCCCTGGATGCGCACGCGTGTAGTCCACAAATTCTTTAAACGTTTTGTAAGGCTTCTGAGCTTGTGCGAGGAACGCACCTGGTGTGCTCGCAATAAACGCAATGGGCGTGAAATCTTTAACCGTGTCATAAGGTAAATCCTTAAGCAAAGAGGCATTCACCGTAAAGGATGTATTACCCATCAACAAGGTATAGCCATCCGGAGCCGCTTTGGCGACAAGCTTTGAACCGATCACGGTTCCCGCGCCAGGTCGATTTTCTACAACTACTTTCTGTCCGAGCAAAGCAGTTGCTTTATTCGCAAGAATGCGTGCAACCACATCGGTCGATCCGCCTGGCGGAAAAGGCACGACCAATGTGATGGAGCGATCGGGGTATGCTGCAAACGCTAACGAATTGAATAAGACCGTTATAAAAAAAATCGTCAGCATTCCGCCAAAACTTTTCATTTTTTTGTTCATGTTGTCATCCTGAATTTTATTTTTTTGAATTATTTATTTTAAATTAATGCCCTACTTTCTACTACCTCCAGACCTCCTGCTCAATTGTGACCTGTCCCTTGTCGTTGGACGCAAAAATTTCGCTATCCTGAATGTTCACATGTAGCTGCATCGTTCTTTCTGCCTGCTTGGCTAATTCTTTCGTTTGCTCCGAGGGCAGACAAATGACTTTCAAGTTACGTGCGCGTTCAACTTTATTTTTAACCCCATCCCACCAAAGTTTGCTGGCATGTCCGGCGTAACAATAAATCACGACTTGCTTGGCCCGACCACAGGCACGCAGGATGCGACGCTCTTCGGGTTGGCCCACGTCAATCCACAAATCAATCGCCCCCGTCAAATCTTTAAGCCAGACATCGGGCTCATCGACATCACTCAATCCCTTGGTAAATGCCAGATCCTCGCTGGCATTTAAAGCAAAAGCCAGCAACCTCACCATCATCCGCTCGTCGGTTTCGGAGGGATGGCGTGCGAGTGTCAGTGTATGCGTGCCGTAGTAGTGCCGATCGGAATCCGCGACATTGAGTTCAGCTTTGTAGATTGTTGCTTTGAGGGCCATAGGTAAGAATATTGAATTAAAGACTTGCGTGTTGAGCTGCAGATAGGGGATTATCCTTTATTCCTGTTAATTGAGCGTAATCACATGAATCAAGCCGCCATTTCCGAGATTGCCCTTGCACTTGTGCAAGCGAGAAAAAACCATCAGCCCGCTGACGCAAGCCGATTTACTGATCAATTACAGACAACTGCCGATGCCTATGCAGTACAAGAGGTGGTGTTTGAATCCTTACAAGGTGCAAACGCACCGTTGGCACAAGCCTGGAAATCTGGTGGCCCAAACCGCAGCAGCGAGCAAACACATGCTGCCCTGCTTCCAGAAGGCATTCTCAATAACGGTGCGGATATGGGGCACTGGCCCTTGAACATCAGGATTGTAGAAATTGAAGTCGCTTTACGCATCAATCATGCTGTCACACCAGAGGCTGCAGCCGCCCTATCCCACGAATCCTGCAAACAACTGATCGATGCGATGACTGTTTCAATCGAAATTGTTGACTCTCGGTGGCAGCAAGCAGGTGCGGCGCAAGCATTACTTAAGCTCGCCGACATGCAATCACACGGCACCTTAGTCTTGGGTGAGTGGATCGCCTACACAGAATCAGACCATAAGCGAGACTGGAAAAATCAGCACTGCAGCGTTAAGATCGGCGATCAGCCTTTAGCAAAATTTGTCGGCACGCATACACTGCAAGATCCGACCTACGTGCTGCCGGCATGGCTGAAGCACGCAACGGCCAATGGACAGACTGTTCCCGCAGGGACTATTGTCACAACGGGTAGCTGGTGCGGCATGCCTTTTGCTAAAAAAGGAGATTTGATCGTTGCAGAGTTTGATGGAATAGGTAAAACTTCAGTAAAGCTTTAAGTGTTTAAACGTAGCTACTAGCAGGGGATCAGCTCAGACTTGAATCTGAGCGATTAAAAATGATTAAAAATAAAACGAGACAACATCATGCGATATTCATTTCTGAAAAGATTGTTTTTTATTGCGAGCTTTTGCTTAAGCACACAATCCGCCATCGCAGATACATACCCTGACCACCCGATCAAATGGATCGTGCCATGGCCACCTGGTGGTGGCGCTGATGTCATTGCCCGCTTGCTCGGCAACCCAGTTGCCGAAGCCCTGGGCAAGCCGGTCATTATTGATAACCGTGGAGGCGCTGCCGGCAATATCGGAGCAGTCGCAGCCGCGCGCTCAGCCGCAGATGGCTACACCATGGTATTTGCGTACTCCGGCACACACTCGATCAATCGCCATCTATATAAAGATATGCCCTTTGAGGAAAAGGATTTTGCGCCTGTCATATTCCTCACATCCGTTCCACAAATGTTGGTGGTCAATGCGAATTTGCCATTCAAGTCTGTACAAGACATTATTACGGCCGCCCGCGCAAATCCTGGCAAGCTGACTTACGGTTCAAGTGGTAATGGCGCGATCAATCACCTGACCGGCCAGTTATTCAGTGATATGGCGGACGTAAAACTATTGCATGTCCCCTACAAAGGTGGTGGGCCAGCCGCTGCTGCCGTCATGGCGGGTGAGGTGGATATGGTGTTCGGCGAGCCCTCCACTTTGCTGCCACATGTCGCATCAGGAAAACTGCGTGCGATCGCAACAACAGGGGCTAAACGGTCGATCAGTCTGCCCCAGCTGCCAACGATCGCCGAGGCAGGCGTACCCGGTTATGACGTCACGTCATGGAACGGTGTACTCGTCCCAGCGGGCACGCCTGAATTCGCTATCAAAATACTGAATCGGGAATTCAATAAAGTACTGGCAAATCCTGAAATGCGTGAGCGGCTCTTAAAAATCGGCTACGAACCTGTCGGCGGCGCGCCTGATGCGCTCTCCAAACATATAGAAGCCGAAACCAAGAAATGGGGACCCGTTATCAAACAATCCGGTTTGCAGATTAATTAAATGATTTTCATGAGCCAAAGCGGGATTACTGACCCGACTCGACAAGCAGAATGGTCCGAGTGGTATGTGGAGCATCTTCGCATCATGAACACCGTAAATGGCATTGATTCGGCGGTACGTTTTCAAACATCCTCACCAGGATGGCCGCCCTCGCTTGCCATGTATTCCATTCGATCGCCAGCAGTATTTCAAGATCCTTATTATCTAAAAATTCGCGGAATGGGGCCCTGGGCAGCACTCATTGAAAAGCGTTTTTATCAGCGTAACTTATTCGATGCGGTTAACCCATCCAAGACAGGGCTCGGCAGCCCTGACGTGCCTGCTACCTGCGCGCTCATTGTTACCGACCAAGCCCAGCCTGAACTCACTATTGAGGGCATGGAGTTCTTATGGCTTAAGTCGGTAGGTTTAGATCAATCGACGCCGTTTCGAGGCATTGCGGTTATCCAAAAAAAGCAAGCCGCCGCCCTCAGCCATCGTCCAGACATAGCAGTCTACGTATGACATCCGAAAAAAAAACACTGATAGCAGGCGCAACAGGTCAAATAGGCAGCAGCGTAGGTGAATATCTTTCACAAGCCGGTGGCTGGAATCCGATTGGCCTTGCACGAACGCCTGGCGTTGACGCGGGTTATCCAATGATTGCGATCGATTTAACAAACTCAGAAGACTGTTTAAGAAAGCTGTCGGGGATCACTGACATCACGCACATTCTTTACGCAGCACGGTTCGACCATTACGGTGGAGAGCTGGAGTCTAAAGACACCAATGTTGCGATGCTCAAAAACTTGATGGACGCTGTTGAGCCATATTCAAAAAATTTGCAACACATCCATCTTGTTCACGGCACAAAGTATTACGGCCATACGCTTGCTAAGCGCCGAGTGCCCTATCGTGAAGAAGATGATTGCGGCAATTACAACAGTTTTTATTTTGAACAACAGTCACTTGTTGAACAACGACAACGCAACAAAAACTGGACCTGGTCAATTTCCCGTCCGCATGCCTTTTGCAACTACCGAACCGATGAGCCACGCAACCTGATTCTTGTTGTAGCCATCTACGCGACGATCATGCGTGAGCTTGGCCTACCGCTTACGTTCCCTAGTACAGAAGCCAGCTATATGGCTCAGACGCAATTTTCCTGGTTACCTACGCTTGCGCATTCTGCGGCATGGATGATGAGCGAGCCTCAATGCGCCAATCAGGCTTATAACGTGGTCAATGGCGATCCTAAAAGCTGGTCGCAACTGTGGCCGTTATTTGCCGAATATTTTGATATGAAAATCGGCGAACCGGACTCAAGTTCATTCGCACAGTTTGCATCTGACAAAGCGAGCGTCTGGCGTTTAATCACTGAAAAATATAGTCTGATTCACACCGAATTGCTTGAAGTCGCACAATGGCCTTATGGTGACTATGTCTTATCTGTGCAATGGGATGTTATCTCTGACATGACCAAAGCCCAACGCGATGGCTTTAACGAACGCGTTGACTCAGAAAACATGTGGCTGCGCGGGTTTGATTACTTTCGCGCACATAGAATAATTCCCTGAATGGAGTCCACTTTGACGAGCACAACTACCGACGTATTGATTATTGGAGCAGGCGGCACAGGTTTAGCCGCCGCCTCAGAAGCCGCTAAATTAGGGCGTAAAGTCATCCTGCTTGAAAAAAATCCCGAGACTGGGGGTTCAACCTCCTGGTCGGTTGGGTCCATCACAGCAACGGGTACACCGCATCAGCGAAAAGCAGGGATCGTTGACAGCACCGATGCACACTTTGAAGACATGGAAAAACACGCCGGCGATCTTGCTCCACGTGACAATCTCGCACTTCGCAGAATCCTGGTCGACAATACTTCCGACATGATTGACTGGTTAATGAAACTTGGAGTGGTCTTTGTTGGCCCCGAAGAAGAACCCCCTCACCGGGTCGCGCGTATGCATAACGTGGTGCCAAATTCAAGGTCTTTTGCCTATCATTTGACTAAACATTGCCGCACGCTCGGCGTAGACATTCGACTCAATACGACGACTCACCGAATTATCCTCGCAGGGGCGCGTGCAGTTGGTGTAGAGGCCACCCTTGCGGACGGTTCGAGCCATACATTTCTTGCCCGGCATGGCGTGGTCCTCGCAAGCGGTGATTACAGCGCGGCGGCAGATCTGAAAGCCCAACTGGCCAATGCTGATGTCGCAATGGTGGACGCGGTGAACGAAACTGCAACAGGAGATGGTCATCGCATGGCGATGTCACTCGGAGCGAGTGTGGTGAATGGTGATATCGTGCGCGGCCCGATCATGCGTTTTATCGCTCCTACCCGTCCCAATATCCTGCAAAAGCTTTCCCCGACAACATGGATCGCAAAATTAATCGCGTGGTCCGCCAATGTGTTGCCGCAATGGATTCTCAGACCATTCCTGATGAGCTTTTTAACGACGGCTGTCAGCCCTTCTGTCGACTTATACAAAGAAGGGAGTGTCCTGATTAATAAAAATGGTCAACGTTTTACTGACGAGTTAGGCAAACCCAACAAGGACATGGCCAAACAACCAGATCGAATTGGATGGGTCATGTTTGATCAGGCCGTTGCAGAGAAATTTTCAGCCTGGCCTTATTACATCTCGACTGCACCGGGTGTGGCCTATGCATATCTGGATGATTACCGTCGTAATCGTCCAGATATATTTCACAAGTCAGAGACTATCGCTGGTCTTGCCGCAAGCATGGGCGTTTCTGTGGAGGCCCTGACTCAGACAATCTCTCATTACAACAGCCGTGAGCGCGGTAATCGGCCCGCAATAGAACAAGGTCCCTACTACGCTTTGGGGCCCATCAAAAGCTATGTCGTATTCACGGACGGTGGATTGAAAGTGACAGATCGACTTGAGGTTGTCCGCACGGATGGCAGTCTGATTCAAGGTCTCTACGCAGCAGGTTCGGCTGGTCAAGGTGGCCTTTTGCTTGAAGGCCACGGGCATCACCTTGGCTGGGCCTTCATTTCAGGCCGCATAGCCGGACGCTACGCGGCAGAGTTCACGCCTGCAGCATAGCCGCAAGAAAATGACTGGGGTTTGGCGGGTTGTTATTCCTCGGCCTTAATATTCGCCGACTTAACAACCTGCTCCCATTTCGCCATATCTGCTTTCACGAATGCCGCAAAGTCCGCTTCATTCGTGATGGTTGGCACCAATCCTTGTTTGGCAAGATTAGCGACTATTTCTGGCTGACTAAATACTTCCAGAGCAGCCTCATGAATCTTGTGTCGTACATCGGCAGATGTCCCAGCGGGTGCAACCAGACCATACCAGTAGTCCATATCAAAACCAGTAACGCCAGCCTCGATAAAAGTTGGAACTTCCGGCATAGCGGGTGATCTTTGCTTACCTGTTACGGCAACAGCCTTAAGCTGCCCTCCCCGCACCAGTCCAGCGATGGATGGCAGCGGCGCAAACATGATCATATCTTTTTGCGATCCAAGCATATCAGCTGCAACCGCTCCTGTTCCTTTGTAGGGGACGTGGGTCAACTTGATCTTTGTCGCATAGATAAACAGCTCTGCTGCCATATGCGCCCCGCTACCGGTCCCAGCAGATCCAAAATTAATTTTTCCCGGATTAGACTGCGCTTGCGCGACCAGATCACCTGCCGTTTGAATCGAAGATGTAGGACTAACAACCAAAACCATCGGTGCCGCAGCGAGTGCGGTCACGGCTACAAAATCACGGTCAACGTTATAGGGCAGTTTGGGATAGATACTTGGATTAATTCCTATTTCGGATACGGAGCCGACCATCAGCGTTTTACCATCGGGGGCCGCACGCGCCGTAAATTGCGCACCAATCGCACCAGCCGCTCCAGACCGATTCTCGATCACTGCCACAGTACCTAACTTTTCGGCGATTTTGGGCATTGTCATACGGGCAAGCACATCCGTGCCACCGCCGGGTGCGAAAGGAATCACGATAGACAGAGGGCGATCACTCGCACTTTGACTATAAACAGGACTTAACCCCATTGAAGTAAACGATGCAATTACAAGCAAAAATGCTGAAAAAGTAGATTTCAAGACAGTCTCCGTACTTATTATTTTTTTATCGATTCTGGATAATACAGACTACAACGACAAAATGAATTATTTAGATCACTTTGCATAGAGATATTTGGAGTGTATTCTCAACACTACAGAGACAAAACTTATAAAAACTTAGACATGCTTCCTTACGAAAAATTGCCCCATGTGCAGGCAACAGTGGGTTTTTCACACCTTGAAGGGATCCGGGTACTGGATTTAAGTACTTCCGTTGCCGGACCTTACGCGACACAACTGTTGGCAGACTTTGGCGCAACAGTCCTGAAAATCGAGAAAATAGACGGCGGAGACGATGCCCGTCAGTGGGGTCCACCCTTTTTAAATGGGGCATCACTCTGGTTTTTAAGTGTCAATCGCAATAAGCACAGCATGGCGCTAGATGTCAGTCAGCCTGCTGGAATCGATATCCTGATGTCCCTGCTTGAGACAACAGACGTGCTGGTACTCAATATGACACCACGCGTCCAGGCAAAGCTCGGGCTCGACTATGCAAAGCTGCAACAAAAATTTCCACAACTAATCCATGCCTCACTGACCGGCTTCGGATTAACAGGCAGCCGTGCCGACCATCCTTGCTACGACCTGATCTCCGAAGGCTATTCCGGCATCATGGATTTGACGGGTGAATTTGAAAACGATCCACAGAAAGTAGGCACACCAGCTGCCGACATGCTTGCGGGACAAGACCTTGCGATGGCTGCACTTGCTGCGATCAACGGTCGCAACAAAACCGGCAAAGGCTGCTGCATAGACATATCGATGCATTCAACCATGTCGCGCTTTACAGCGCCTCGGGTCGTTGCTTACCTTGGTTCTGGGGAGTTACCTCGTCGCTCAGGCGGACGCGACTCTGTGATAGCGATCTATCAGGTGTTCAACACTGCCGATGCGCAGTTGTCACTCGGATTAGGCAATGACGCAATCTGGAAAAGATTCTGGGAAACCGTCGGTGACATTAAGTTTGGTCAAACACCTGCCTACGCAAACAACGCTGGCAGACGCGAACACAGACAAGCGATCGTCGCACACATCACGGAAGTATTGAAAACGCGCACGCGTGATGAATGGCTGGCATTATTTGCGGCTAATCGTATCCCGGCCGGTCCAATTAACCGTGTCGACGAAGTGGTAGCGGATCAGGATCTACTCGATAAAGAATTCTTTTACACCAGTGACTCTGCTTATGGCCCCATCCCGCAGGTTGGGTTAGGGATACACATCGATGGACAACAACGTGTGCACCGCAAGTCACCACCCAAGCTTGGTGAAGATACACAAGTTGTGCTCAAAGACTGGCTCACCATGTCGGACGAAGAGATTGAAAAACTCCAACAAGCTGGAATTGTGAACCGCTAAGATCCAACCGAACAGATCCAGCTGAAGTCCAACACAGTCACACCGACACATAATTTCATATACAGAAGGACACGTCATGCAATTTGAAGAAATCATTTACGAAGAAGACGGCCCAATCGGCACCATCACGATGAACCGCCCCCAAGATGGCAACATGTTCACAGAAAAAATGTGCCATGAAATTCGCGACTGTATTAATGCGATCCGGCGCGAAACGCGGACACGTGTCATCGTATTGACGGGAGCAGGAGACCGTTTCTTCTGTCTGGGCGGTCGTAAAGACGGCATGGAGGATACTCAAATGTATGCG
>CAIPID010000087.1 GCA_903865015.1 uncultured beta proteobacterium
AACAATGCAATACCCTGCGCCTGGTAAACACTGCGGATGTCTTGCGCATTGAACTCCACACACCAGGGAGCTGGCTCGCGCGCACGAAATGATGCGATACCGGTCATACCTTCGTCGCGCATGGTTGCAGCGAAAGTATGCGCGGCCTGATCCAGGAATGGGCCGCGCGGCTCCGAAGCAGCTAAAAGAGCCATTTTTTTCATCACACGGTTTGCATGCGGTGCACATTTGCATATCTGTGTCAGCCAACGCGCGAGGATCATCTCCAGCGCCTCAGAATCATCGGCCAGCTCGTCGGCCAAGCCTAAGTGCGCAGCGAGCTCACCCGCGACACGCTCAGCCGTCAAGCCCATGCGCCTGGAGGCAGGCACGCCGATGCGATCGACGACGAACGGCATGATCTGGGCAGGAACAATACCCAGCGAGGTCTCTGACAATACAAATTTTGCCGATTGGGTTGCAAGAACGATATCTGACAGACAAGCCAACCCCATGCCACCGCCCATCGCAGCGCCTTCAACCATTGCAATCACCGGGACGGGAATCTGTCCAAGCAACTCCATAAACTGACCAAATTTTCGGTTACGCAAAGCGACAGGATCATGATCCGTGGCGGTATCCTCGAGTCGCGACTGGAAATTCCCCACATCCCCCCCCGCACAAAAGAAATGGTTCGAACCGCGCAATACAATCGCACGCAGTGTCGGGTCTGAATGCGCTGACAGTGCGATTTTTTCGAGGCCTTGCACCATATCGGCAGCCAACGCATGGCGCGTCGCGGGTCGATTCAAGGTAACAAACAAAACATCATGCAGACGCGCGGTCAAAATTGATTGAGTCAAATCTAGCATATTCATTTATTCCATCAAGCCCATTTTTTTTGCGATTACCATCATCATCACTTCATCGGCGCCACCACCAATCGAGCCGAGTCGATAGTCGCGATACGCACGTGAAGCGCGATTCTCCCAGGTATAGCCCATCCCGCCCTGAAACTGCATGCACCAGTCAGCGATATCCCTCGACAGCCGGCCCGCTTTAAGCTTTGCCATAGAGGCGAGCTCCGTCACATCAGCACCCCGAATATAGGTCTCGGTGGCCATATAGGTCAGCCCGCGTAAAGCCTCTAGTTCGGTTTTTAATTCAGCAAGCTTGTACTGAATAAATTGATTCTGTAGCAATGGCTTACCAAAAGCAGTTCTGCTGCGCAAGTAGTCTGCGGTCTGTTCGATCAGGTCCATCGCGGCGAGACGTCGCGCGGCGCCATTCAGGCGTTCTTCCTGGAATTGCTGCATCTGATAAATAAACCCCATTCCCTCCTCGCCAATACGATTCGAAACAGGCACTCTGACATCATCGAGGAAAATCTGCGCAGTATCTGAACTCCACATGCCGAATTTTTTTATTTTCTGAATACTCACGCCTTTGGGACGATTTTTTCCGTCGCGTAATGGCACGATAATTAACGACTTATTTTTGTGCGTTGGCCCCTCTGAGGTATTGCACAGCAAGCACACCCAATCCGACTGCGTACCATTAGTAATCCACATCTTTGAGCCATTGATCACATAGTCATCCCCGTCACGTCGGGCATACGTTTTAAGCGATGCAACATCCGAACCTGCGCCTGCTTCCGAGACGCCAATCGAGACCACCATATCGCCTGCAATCGCAGGGGCGAGGTACGCGCGACGCAAAGCGTCTGAGCCGTGGATTGCAAGCGCAGGCGTTGCCATATCCGTTTGCACTCCGATCGCCATCCCGATGCCTTGCGAATGCGTATAGCCCAAGGCTTCGGCAATGGCCAGTGCATACGAAAAATCGAGACCCAAGCCGCCGTACTCGACAGGTTTATTAACACCGAGCAAACCCAGGTTACCCATTTTTTTGAATAATGCATGCGCAGGAAACGTCTCGGCAGCCTCCCATTCATCAGCATTGGGATTTATTTCTTCGGTCACAAAGCGTCTGACGGTATCCATCAGGCTGATATGGTCAGCGGTATAAAGCATGGCAACGATTCCTATAGAGCCTGTTGTCTCAGTAATTTTTTAAAATCTGGCTACACCGAACTGAATCGGTTGCGTTATGCGCTGATCGGCTTCGCGACACGTCGCAAGTACGAACGCAAGAACGGCCCGCGTATCTGCGGGATCTATCACTCCATCATCGAGCAGCAAACCACTGGTTACGAATGCACTCGCCTGCTTCTCAAAATTATCGATGATCTCTTGCTTTTGCAGACTTAATGCAATCTCGTCGACAGGTTTTCCTCTGCGCGCTGCTTGCTCGCGCGCGACGATTTCAAGCGTTCCTGCCGCTTGCTCAGCCCCCATCACTGAGGTGCGCGCATTCGGCCACGAAAAACAAAAACGCGGATGAAAACCACGACCACACATGCCATAGTTACCCGCGCCATATGAAGCACCGCAGTAAATCGTAATTTGAGGCACGCTCGCATTGGACAAAGCCTGGATCATTTTCGATCCGTGTTTGATCATGCCTGCCTCCTCTGAATCGCGGCCGACGATAAAGCCAGTCGTATTTTGCAGATACACAATTGGCAAACGGGATTGATTACACAACTGAATAAACTGACTCGCTTTAGTCGCACCAGCGGGATCCAGCGGGCCATTATTGGTGATGAATCCAACTGTATGGCCATCGATACGGGCGTGTCCGCATATCGTCGCAGATCCATATTCAGCTTTGAAATCAAGCCATGCGGAGCCATCGACCAGCCGCGCGATGACCTCTCGCATGTCCACAGGTTTGCGGCTCACGACAGGCATCACTGCATGCAGTTCTAATGCGGGGTAGGCAGGCGCAGGTACCGTTTTATGACCCGATGCGACAGTCACAGCTGGCCGCAAGACGTCACGATTCCAATCCAGATTTGCGACAATATCGCGCAATAGTGCAATCGCGTGTCGATCATCGTTGGCAACATATTCAGCCAAACCACTCACGCTGGCATGCATCGCCGCACCGCCCAACTCCTCAGCGGTCGCTATTTCACCTGTGGCGACTTTCAACAACGGAGGCCCCGCCAGAAAAGCGCGTGCACGATCACGCACCATCACCACATAATCCGAAAGTCCGGGCATATATGCCCCACCAGCCGTCGACGAACCGTGTACAGACGTAATAACCGGAATACCTGCAGCGGACAATTTAGCTAGGTTATAAAAAATCCCTCCGCCGCGAATAAATTTATCAACACGATATTTACGTAAGTTTGCACCGGCTGATTCGACCAGGTGAATAAAAGGCAGTTTATTTTCAAGCGCAATTTCCTGACAACGCATCAACTTAAGATTACCCGCCTCGGTCATTGCACCTGCCTGAATAGCGGAGTCTGTCACCACCACCATGCAACGCACACCCGAGACAAAGCCAATCCCCGCAATCTGTGAACCACCCGGCACACTCGTTGCAGGGTCCGGGTCATCCATCAGATACCCAGCCATATTCGCAAGGGGTAAGAATGAACTCGCCGGGTCAAGCAAGGCGCCTAAACGCTCGCGCGGTAAAAGTGCATTTCTTTTAATAAAAGACTCTCGACTCGCCTCGGAGGTCCTCAGCGCTCTTGACTCAATATCGCGCCATTGATTGACTAATCCTGACATGTAGTCTGATTGTTGTTGCGCGAGATCGCTCGACATATCTAAAGCAGAGTCAAACTTCAGCATGATGGTTCAACTTTTAAAGTAGTCACTAAGCCTTGATTTCATTCAAATGCGGATTTAGACGCAACCAGGACAGCCATTTATGTGCATAATATGCACATCA
>CAIPID010000088.1 GCA_903865015.1 uncultured beta proteobacterium
AACAATCTAGTCACCCATAAAAATAGCTTCGATAAATCGAAGCTATTTTTTGAAGGCTGTCCTAATTACTCGTTTCTTACTGCCGGACGTAAAGTTCATTTCAATTTTTTCTGGAATTCTCCTAGTGACACGCTTACTTACGATGTTGCATGGCGTATCCAGTTGATGCGCAATCAAATTGAGGGTAATCCCGTCAGTGATAACTATCTTGCTTTGTCGAATTCTAATTTGCCAAAATCTGGTGAATACTCTAATCTGGCGTCCGCTAGTTCGTTTCGCGTGGTAGGGACCGTCGACGGTGGAGGTATAGAGTGTCATAAAGACTGGGCGCACGATCCTTCTAAGGTGCAAATGAGTTTAGTACTGTCGGCGGCAGGGCTAGACTATGAGTCAGGTGGATTCCTTTTTCGTAAGCGTACTGGAGAAATTGTTAATCTCTCATTTGAGGCGGATTTGCAACCCGGCGATCTCCTGATTTTCCGTTATTGCATGGATCACGGTGTCGAGCCAGTGAAGACTACTGCTGGGCAAATTGGATTTTGGAGATTGTTGTTTCCGATCGAAGCCATGCGCTCAAAACGAGTGGGGGTTTACGATAGTGCGAATAGTAAGTCCTCATCGCTTCGGCGATGGATTGGGGGGCTATTACGTCAAATCCGAGGCAATACATCCACGAACGTTTTATTGAATACCGAGCCGCAGGAGTTGCTTGTTGATCGCGAACTTGCACCAATAGCGGAGATTGCCATTCAGAGTGGAGTTTCACCTTCGGAAGTATTCTACAAGAAGGGATTATTCGCCCGTTGGCATGTAATGCAGAAATGGCAATTTCAAGCGCTGCAAACTATTGGTTTGCAACCAAGTCATAGATTTCTTGATATTGGGTGTGGTGTATTGCGCCTCGGTATGGTGTTGATACCTTACTTAGAGACTGATAATTACTTCGGTACCGATCCAGTTCCCGCTTATCTCGAAACCGCCCGGCGTTACGCATCATCTGTTCTGAACACCGACAAGCAATTTGGACTCTTGCTAGATCATTCCTTCGAATTTCATAAATTCGGTGTGAAGTTTGATTACGCTATGGCTCATTCGGTGTTTACTCACATGACTCGCCAAGAGATTGCCATGTGCTTGAGGTGCTTAGCGCATGTGATGGCGCCCGGTGGCAAGTTGTTGTTTACTGTCGCGATCAATTCCGATCTCCGTGAGGACTACCAAGAAGCATTTGTCTACAACGCACAAATCCCTATGGTGCGTACGCATCACGCTAATGATGCGTTCTACAGATCGCTTGCAGAAGAGATTGGCTTTCACCTCGAGCCGCTATCCTTACCTAAGCATCCAAGTCAGTCTGCATTTGTCGCTACTTTTGGCGGCGATGTGATTTAGATTGATGGACCATGTGCATGTTTTTTTGATGCAGCAATATTTCCGCAAAATTACTCAAAGGGGCATATCCGCTCTTGTTGATAAAGATCTTCGACGAGTGTTCTCAAATGCATTGCGCCTGATTGGTGGAAATGCGGCACAGGCTATCTTCGGAATGTTCTCGGTATTCATCGTAGCAAGAGCCTTAGGGGTTGATCGCTTTGGCCAGCTTGTTCTAGTCAGCTCCTGGAGTCTCATAATTCTGCAACTATTTAGTTTTCAGACTTCCTATGCTCTAGTAAAAGAGGGTTCGGTTAGTGCCGCAAAAAACGATTATTCAGCGCTGTGGAGCGTAATTCGATTCGGATTGATTCTAGATGTCGCTACTGCAGCGCTTGCTGTAATCATCTTTGCCCTTGGGACCCTGCTGATATCGCACTCTGTCGAACTGGACCCGATTGTCATCCTGTTGGCGTACTTATATACCCTAACGATGGGTACCTCTATCGTTGGTACGCCTACTGCAGTGCTTCGGTTGTTTGGTCAGTACGATGCTTTTGTACTCCATGGGAGTGCATCCGGTCTCTGTAAGTTAGCATTCACCGGTATTGCTTGGGTGTGCGGTGGTGGTCTGTTGCACTTTGGGGTCGCTTGGATTGCGGCGCAGGTGGTGGCTAATGTAATGCTTTGCGTTTTGGCGATGCGCGAGTATCGAAAGCAGTTACACCAGCACCCGTTAAGAGAGCCAATCTCGACTATACGCGAGGTGATGACCAAGTTTCCAGAAATACGGTCACGACTTATCTCTACCAATTTAAGTGCGACGCTCCGTATGGTTCGGGATCTTGATGTTCCAATACTCGGATTGTTGCTGAATCCCGCTTCTGTAGGACTGTTCAAAATCGCACGTCAGGTCGGTGCTGCTTTTATGAAAATTATCGATCCTATTTTTCAGGCAATCTACCCTGATATGGCGGAGATTGAAGAGCGCTCTGGTTGGCGCGCCGTTGCTCTGTTACTACGCAAGAGCTCCCTAGTTGTTGGCTCATGTGGTTTGCTTGCAGTAGGGGCATTCGCCGTTCTGGGCAAGCCAGCGTTGGAGATAGGTCTCGGTGTTGACTTCGTTGACTCATTCCCGGCAGCAATGTTCTGCGTAGTTGGAGCCGCAATCTGGGGCTTCTCTCAAAGCTACGGGGCTGCGCTGCTGGTTTGGAGTCGTCATCGCGCATTGCTGGTGTTGAACATATTTGCGTCAGTGATTTATCTTGGTAGCTTGGTCCTGCTTACGTTGCTCTGGGGTGTCACCGGCGCTGGATTATCGACTACGATTTATTTTATTTTATGGAGTGCAGTAGCTATGTTGATAGTTCGTCGAGAGTTAGAGCAGCGCAAAATTTTAAGCAACCAAGTCGGATGAGTTTCGCAATCAATTTTGTATTTTTGAACTACTTTCTATTATAGGTCTATAGCCCAATGTGCGGACTTTTCGGATTCGTCAATTTTCAAGGATCGGCGCAGGAGTACCTAGAACGTGGCAGGACCGCGCTGGATGTGCTTCGGCATCGGGGGCCCAATCAGTGGGGCGAAGCCATTTTGGGTAATGTGTATTGTGGCCATCGTCGGTTGAGCATTCTTGATGTATCTGAAGCAGGTCGTCAACCGATGCACAGCGCCGACGGTAATATAGTAATTACGGTTAATGGAGAGATCTACAACTTTGCTCAGCTTAGGACAGAGCTCGAAAAAAGCTTTAAGTTTACCTCTAATTCAGACTCAGAGGTGGCCCTTCACGGGTATCAAGCTTGGGGCATAGATGGGCTCGTAGAGCGTATAGATGGCATGTATGCTTTCGTGATCTATGATCATACCAAGCGAGAGCTCTCGCTAATTCGGGATCGCGTTGGAATCAAGCCTTTGTACTATGCCAGCATTGGACAGTGGTTCATCTGGGCCTCTGAGCTAAAGGCGATTACAAAATTCCTTGAAATGGAGTCATTGACTGTAGACAATACTGCACTCTACGACTTACTAACGTATCGATATATTCCCGCACCAAAGACTCCTTATGTCGAAGTCCGCAAATTGATGCCGGGACACTACCTCACGTTGGACTCGCACTCAGGAAAATTTGTTCAGCGTCGCTATTGGAGTCTACCAACAACTGTCCGAGATGGTTCACGTGAGGCTCTCGCGGAGCAACTACGGTCCACGGTTGAGGCTAGTGTTCGATCGCATCTTGCCAGTGACGTGCCTTTGGGTACATTCTTGAGTGGGGGCATGGATTCAAGCATAGTCTCGATGCATGCATCGAGTGCTGTACAGCAAATGCATTCGTTCTCGATCGGTTTCGACAATCCAGAATACGATGAGACCCAATTCGCCCGAATTGCGTCAAATGCTTTCGGTACTCAGCACCATGAGAAGATGCTGGTTCGCAGTGACAGTGATAATCTCGTGTCGTGGATGCGTACTACGTATGATGAGCCATTCGGTGACTACTCGGCATTGCCAACTTTTCATGTGTCGCAGCTTGCACGCTCGCATGTTACCGTGGCGCTTAGCGGTGATGGTGGTGATGAAATTTTCGGTGGATATAAGTGGTATGACCGCATCGCCCAGATCATCAAAGCTCGTGGAGCTTTTTCCAATCTAATAGATCGTTCCTCATTCAAAATACCATATGTCAAGCGGCCAAAAAATAAGTGGCAAAGCTTTTTAAACCGTGCGGCGCTCTACGGTGGGATGGGGGTGTTTGAGCTTTACGTCGTGCTCATGAATGCTGTTCCACAAAACATACGGCAACAATACAGGCGTAGTCTCAACATTCCTAGTGACTATGATGACTATTGGTTGCTTCGCCAGTACTATAAACCTGAGCTGGGTTTAAGGCGTGCGCTTCAATATATAGACTTTCATACATATCTCCCAGACGATATTCTCACAAAAGTTGATCGGGCAAGTATGGCTGTGAGTCTAGAGTGCCGCGTTCCCTTTTTATCACGTAATATAATTGAGTTTGCTTTTTCTCTGCCTGAGCATTTCCTCTACCTAGATGGACAACTAAAGGGAGGGCTCAAGTA
>CAIPID010000089.1 GCA_903865015.1 uncultured beta proteobacterium
GGGTTGGTATTTTTTTGGCTATTACAAAAGGTTATCCGCTGACCAATTCATTTTTCGGTTTCAGTCTATAACCTTCAAATCGCTCAGACGGCATTCAGAAAATCGCGCACAAGGGCAATCTGATCTTCTGTCATAAACATGGGAGCATGACCCACGCCTTCAACTATTTTCAGCACTGCACGCGGACCACGTTGCGTCATTTCAGTAGCGGTTTCTATAGAGACCAGATCAGACAGGACGCCATGAATCAACATTGTTGGACAATTGATTGCATCGTATAGCGGCCATTCGTCAAAGTCTTGATCAATATAGGCGTGCTGCATCGGTTCTCGGATGTCTTTGTCATAATTCAAACGTAGGGCACCAGAAGGCAGTAGTTTAAATGTGGTGTCAAAAAACCACTCCCAGTCTGCCTCAGCCTTGAGGCCAAAAGGTGCAAAAATTCCTTTTGCGTAGCTACGTGCAGCGGCTTGATCGCTGAATTCATAAGGATTACCAACATAACCAGCAATGCGTTTCAGCGCATCCAGCGACATCGTTGGTCCAACATCATTCAGAATAAGGCGATTAATAGGAGAGTTAGGCTGCCCTGCCAGCAGCATACCGATAAGCCCACCCATAGAAGTGCCGAGCCAATCGACCTTCTCGACACCGAGTTTGGCCAACAAGGTAATCATGTCCGCAGCATAAGTCCCCGTGTGATATGCCATCGGATTTTTCAGAAAATCACTTTCGCCACGGCCCACGACATCCGGCGCAATCACGCGATACTTGGCCGACAGGGCTTGCGCCAGCCGATCAAAATCAAGACTATTGCGAGTCAATCCATGTACGCATACAAGAACATGCGGATTTTGTGGATCACCCCACTCACGATAGGCCATGTGGTACAGGCCTGCTGCACCACCACAGAGCACTTTTTTCAAATTTCCACCGGTTGGTTTATTCATCCCTAATCCTTACTGCTCATCTTGAGCGAGTGTTATTTTGAGTGACTTTACGCGATGCAAAAACAAGCACCAAAAGAGGCACCAAATTTGACTTGCTTTCGAACCTTAATTCGATGATTGAAACTTGGAAAGGTTCAAGGTGCAGTTATTTTCGTGCCGTTGATTTCAGGGACGATTACCGTATAACAGCTCCCCGCAAAAATGATAGCTTCTATGGGGTCTTTGATCAAAGATAAAGCATTAAGTTCAAGCCACAGTAGCGTGCGTTGATTTGTGTAATCCCTATCATTCACCTGTGAATACGGCGGGTCGTTTCTCGAGGAAGGATTGAACGCCCTCGATGTAATCCTTGCTTTCGTAGACCTCACGGCGCATATCTTGCAAACGTTCAAAAACCTGAGCTGCGATCGGCTGGTAATCGGCCAATACCCGCAATTGCTCTTTGACCACGGCGATAGCGAGTGGAGCCTTCAGGGTGATCTTTTTCGCAAAGGTCATCGTAAATTCGACTAACTCGGCGCTTGAAACCAGATGATTCACAATCCCCCAACGCAACGCATCATCACCCTTGATCGGTGCTGCAGTAAAGAACATTTCCTTGACCAGATTGATGGGCAAGCGTCCAAGAAAATGAATCAGGCCTGTCGTGTTGTAGGGCAAACCTAGGTTTGCAGGCGTAATAGCAAAGCTGCAGGTTTCATCAGCGATGATCATGTCGCAACTGGCGACAAGGTCAAAAGCACCACCCCACACAGAACCATGCACCATCGCGATGACGGGGGCAGGAAAACTGCGGATCGCCCTGAGCGCCCGCTCAAGGGGGTCTGAATATCCCAGAGGGTCTTCTTTGCCTTGTGGCAACTCCTTGATGTCATGCCCGGCAGACCAGACGCTTGCGCCTTCAAAGGCACGCAAGACGATCACTCTTGCACCCTTGGTTTTAAAATCGGCCAAAGCAGCAATGATTTGATCCAACAATGTCTCGCTCAACGCATTACGTCGTGTCGCATTGTTCAAGATGATCGTGCCGACATGGTCTGTCAGGTCAGTAACCACCAGTATTTTTTCTGCTTTAGTTTGTATGGCTTCGCTCATTTGCTGGCCCCCATGAATTCAGCCAGGATGGCGGCACGATCAGCGTCTAGTTCTGGAGAGGAGCGAAGTGAGGTTTCGTCGATGGCACCAACAACTTTGACCGGATTACCAGAGGTTTTAACTTTACCAATGACAGGATCATTGACCTCGATGATCATGTTACGAGCATTGACTTGCGGGTCAGCAATCACATGCGGGATGTCATTGATCGGACCACATGGAACGCCTTTGTCATTAAGAGCATCGAGCCATTCGGTAACCTGTTTAGTACCTAGCGTCTTTTCAACTTCCTTCTGAAGCAAGTCAATATTTTGGTGACGCAACTCATTGGTTTTAAAGCGCTCATCAGTCGCCAAATCAGCTCGGTCCAACGCTTCGGTCATAAGTTTAAAAAGATGATCGTTGCCGGCGGCAATGATGATGCTCGCGTCTTTTGCCCGGAACGACTGAAAAGGTGCGATGGAAGGATGCCGGGTGCCGAGGGGACCTGGAATTTCGCCAGTTTTGTCATATGCCGGAATCGCGTCTTCCAGGATCGCAATCTGACAATCCAGCATTGCAATATCAATTTTCGAACCAACTTTTGTGATGGTGCGGTTGTATAAAGCCGCATTCAAGCCAATCGTCAGGTACAAACCAGCCGTAATATCACCGATCGAAATACCCACGCGTGCGGGAGGCTGGTCAGGATAACCCGTCATACTCAGAACGCCTCCCATGCCCTGTACAACCATGTCGTAAGCTGCCCTCTTGGAATAAGGGCCACTATCGCCAAAACCCGAAGCTGCACCGTAAATCAGGTGAGGAAATTTAGCGTGTAGAGTTTCCCATCCGTAACCCAGTTTTTCCATGGTGCCAGGACGATAGTTTTCGACCAAGACGTCTGCTTTTTCAAGTAATTTTTCGAAAATAATCCGATCGTCAGGGTTTTTAAGGTTCAGTGCATACTCTCTTTATTGCAATTGATCGATGCAAAATAAAGCGATTTACCATTGTGAAATGGACCAAATGCACGAGAATCGTCACCCGTTCCAGGAATTTCGACTTTGATGACGCGCGCACCCAAATTAGCTAACGTCATGGTAGCGAAAGGTCCGGCAAGAACTCTGGACAGATCGACAACTGTAACGCCTGAAAGTAGTGATGATTTGGACATGTAGTTTCCGATCGTTGAGAATCACATAAAACCTTTAGAGTATCCATCTAAAACTGACCTAAGCTTTAAGAAACTCTAAAACTGAACATTAGCTATTATCTAAGTGTCTGATGCTTGAAAGAGGGACTAACAGCGACGCCACTGCACCTCAGCGTCCGCCATGGTCACCTTACTCAAACCAAAGCGGATGATTTCATTATGGCATTAACTGAAAATCAGGCGCAATGTGTTTTGCTGGTTCGCTCAATCGAGCAAATTACCAAACGAAACTCAAGCTTTGATACTGAACTCAGCAAACGACCCCCAATTACGCTCTTCGTTTGGATACTGATTTCCACAACTTTTATAACGGGGATTATTAGAGATCATTTTATGGCAGACCGCTGGGTTAACGTATTCGAATGGCCAATCATTCTTCTGATGTATGAATAAAACGATTGAAACCCGATGGTGCCAATCTTGCAATTCTTTAAACACACACAGGATTTAGCTCGTTTTCATGCTGAATAAATCGCTTTCGCGATCAGGAGGACGCTTAGGCGAGCGTAGTAGCCAGACTCTATGAAGTTAACTAGGCCATCGAAAAGTCGATTCCGAAATTTCAACACCTAACCAGTGAGCGCATACGCTTGCAATTGCTCAAGCGTGACAAACTCCAACGCGCGCGCATGCGTGCACTCAAGGACCACAGTGGGTGCGACACCCGCGGCAAGCGCTTCTTTCCAACGCAACGCGCACAGGCACCATCGGTCGCCGTCCTTTAATCCCGCAAAGCGGTACTCAGGTCGAGGCGTTGATAAGTCATTACCGCGGCTGCGCGAAAACTCTAAAAACTCATCCGTTACTTTGGCACACACGACATGGCTGCCCAGATCATGCATGTCCGTACGACAACAACCATCCCGAAAATACCCTGTGAGAGGGTCGTAGGAACAGGGAACCAACTCAGTTCCCAATACATTGAGCGCTACATCCGTCATTAAAGTCCTACCTAATTTTGAAGAGATTCTGCAGATAATATAGATTGATTACATTATCACTATCGCCTATTCAAAAAATTTATTCAGCCGTAATTCCTGCATCGGAGACAACTTTTTCCCATTTTAAAATTTCTGACCGCTGGAATTCAGCAAACTTTGCTGAGCCACGCCCATCAGGCTCAACGCCCATAGCACGTAATTTTTCTTGTACCTCCGGGATGTTGATCACTTCAGATAAATCTTTTGATAGTTTTTCAACTATCGGTGCTGGGACTGCGGCCGGTGCGAAAACACCTTGCCAAGATTGCATTTCAAATCCTGGCACGCCTGCTTCGGATATGGTGGGAACACCGGGAAGCTCTGACAATCTTTTACTTGATGTGACGCCTAATACTTTTACTTTTTTAGCTTCAATCATTGGTCGCGCAGCGGCATAGGTCTCAAAGATCATATCAAGTTGACCTCCAGCGAGATCTGTCATTGCCTGAGATCCGCCTTTGTAAATAATCTGCCGCATTTTTGTATTGGTCATGCTCTGAAAAAGTTGGCCTGAGAGGTGTTGGGATGTCCCTGCGCCAGCCGACCCGTATGTCAACCCCTCTGGATTTCGTTTCAGCTCCTGAATCAAATCCTGGACATGATTGAACTTACTATCAGCAGGTACGACCAAAACATTGCTAACAGTACCGACCATTGCAAGGGGTACAAAATCACTCACAGGGTTGTAACCTAAATTTTTTGCAAAGAATGGATTAACAGCATGCGTTGTGATCGTGCCACCCATAATGGTGTAGCCATCAGCGATCGATTTGGCAACCAACTGTGTACCCAAGATTCCTGAAACACCCGGTTTGTTTTCAACGACAACTGTTTGTTTCAGCTTTGTGGAAAGCTGTTGTGCAAGTAATCTTGCGACATTATCCGAAACCCCGCCATTACCAAATGGAACAACATATTTAATGGGCTTGGAAGGCCAGTTTGAATGAGAATCTTGCGCTTGTGCAAGATTTAAAAAGAGGCCTATTGAAACCACACCAATCAGCTTGAATAGAAAATTTATATTGTGATGTGAAAGCATACCTTTTGACTCTATGAGCAACGCATTAAATGACTAAAAAAGAGATCTATTTCATCGGCCCCATAGGCATAACTTCCATCACTTGAATAGAAACGTTAGGAATCTGCAAATGCGGGTGACTCGGACATATAAACCTCTAACTTCTTTAACTTATCGCAAAGATAGGAATTTAAAAAGGAGGTTATAAATAACCAACAATCTGTTTCACAAGGAGAAACCATGATCACGCAAGCACTCAAAACCACTCTAGCCAAAATCCTGTGCTTTGGCCTCTCCGTCGTCATTTCCGCCCCCACCCTCGCCTGCACGACCTTCCGGCTTCAGTCGCAGGATGGTGCATGGATCACCGGCCGCTCAATGGAGCTCGGTCTCGATCTCAAAAGCAATGTCATGTTAGTACCTAGGCAATTTACTTTGACCGCCATGCAACCGGGCATGAAACCCGGCATGTCTTGGACAGCGAAATACGGATTTCTGGGTATCAACACGTTTGACTTGAACGTGGCCACCGACGGCATGAACGAAGTCGGTTTGACTGCGCATGCGTTATATATCCCTGGATTTTTTGATTATCAGGACTACGCTGCTGACAACAAAAATACGATCGCCAATACAGACATCGTGAATTGGGCGTTAAGCCAGTTCGAGACTGTTGAGCAGGTAAGTGAAGCTTTAAAGAACATGACAGTCTATGGACTAGACATACCGCAGATTGGCGTTCAACCACTACACTGGGCATTTCGTGACGCGAAAGGTGGCTCGATCGTTATCGAATATGTCAATAAGCAGTTGATGGTTTACGTCAATCCGATCAGCGTGCTGACTAACGCCCCCACGTTTGACTGGCACATTAACAATCTGCGCAACCATCTCAACCTGACGAATATCAATGTAGACGGCTTAACCCTCGGCAAAACAACCTTACGTCCCTTAGGACAAGGTACGGGGATGTTAGGAATACCGGGTGACTACACGCCTCCCTCCAGATTTTTACGTGCGACGGCTTTGGCCTTTGCTAGCCAGCCTGTACCGACAGCGAGAGAGGCTATAAATTTAGCCTTTCATATTTTGAATGCGGTTGATATTCCAATTGGAGTTATCGCTGAAAAAATCCCAGGAAAAGACGGCGCTAAAGACA
>CAIPID010000090.1 GCA_903865015.1 uncultured beta proteobacterium
AGCGCTGCGCGGGTGACTTCGGGCTGCCAGCTACTGACGACGACCTTGTAGACACCACGTCTTTCGGTTTCGCGTGCACGGCCAAAGCCGTGTCCAGGTACGCCAGCCAAATCTTGCAGTGCGAGCGTGACATGTTCCAGAACATGGCAAGGCCAGGTGCCGGTCTTGAGCCTCTGCAGGAATCCACCCCGTACGCCAGGACTACAGCGGTGTTCGATCAGGCTTGGCAGCCATTCGGTCAGCCGCTCGTACATGCCCGGCACGGTATCTGAGGGGCAGTCCTCGAGATCGCCGATGTCAATCAGCGCCTCGAGAGCAGAATAGTAGGTCCAGATGTTGGGGCCGCGCAAAAAAGTAATGCGCTCGATAACCATGTCACGCTTATTCATGTGGCGTTCAGAAAGTTGTTCCTAATGCCCCTATTATCGCCTACTTGGTCAAACGAATCGACGTCCCTGTATCGGATATTGAGGATCGACGAAACCGTGTGTTGAGGCATAGCCGGGCGGCACCAGTTTGTCGACCAAGGCTTCGTCTTCGGCGGTAATTTGTACCGATAACGCCGCGACATAGTCTTTCCACTGCTCCAGTGTCCGGGGGCCGCCAATGACGCCGCTCATGCAGCGGTTATTGAGTGCCCAGGCAATAGCGAACTGTGTTGGTGACAACCCACGGCTTAGCGCGTGTTCTTTGAGCGCATTGGCAACATTCAATGACTCAGGGCGGAATTCGGTCTGGTGCATACGACGATCGCCGCGGCCAGCGCGGCTATTCGCGTCCGGCGCGGCATCAGGCTGATATTTACCCGTCAGCACGCCGCGCGCAAGCGGACTATATGCCACGACGCCTACACCGTAGTGATTGCAGCTTGGAATTAGTTCAGTTTCAATCAGACGGGTGACCGCACTATAGGGAGGCTGGCAGACAATCGGCTGAGGGATGCCCATACGTCTTGCGGTCTCGACCAGTCTGGCGACACGCCAGCCACGGAAGTTTGACAGGCCGTAATAGCGAATTTTACCCATTTCAATCAGACGTGCAAAGGTCGACAGGACTTCTTCAATTGGCACAGTTTCATCGTCGCGATGCATGTAATACACGTCAATGCAGTCGATACCCAGACGATTCAGACTGTTGTCGACCTCATTCATGACCCAGCGTCTGGACAAGCCGCGATCATTGGGTTCGGTCCCCATTGGATTGGCAACCTTGGTGGCGACCACCCATCTCGAGCGGTCCTGAGCGATCAGCTTACCGACCATTTTTTCAGAGGCACCACCGGCGTAATTGTCTGAGGTATCAATGGCGTTGAGGCCTGCATCGCGTGTAACAGCAATCATTTCACGCGCAACGCTTTCATCTGTCTGGTCGCCAAACATCATGGCACCGAGCCACAAACGAGGGACGCGCAAGCCACTATTGCCAAGGTTCTGATACACGGGAGGATTGGAAGACATAGGTTTTACTCGAAAGGAGAGGTTTGGATTTTTTGAAAGCTTACATGATGGCGGGCCTGAATGTTCATCATCCAGACCCGCATTTAATTGCACTAAAGCCTCGCAGAGTTGTCTGCCCTGGTGCGCTGAAGATCGTCTTAATCAACAGTGAGTTTGATCTGCTTTGTTAACGCCCCGAACTCATCGAGCTCTTTAGTGATTTGTGATTTCATTTCACTCGAGGTGCTACCAATTGGCTCTGAGCCCATGTCGAGTAACTGTTTTTGCATTTCAGGGGTTTTAACAATCCTGATGATTTCATGACTGAGTTTTTCGACGATATCGGGAGGTGTGGCTGCGGGAGCAAGAATGCCAAACCAGGTACCCACATCAAAACCAGGTAAAACGGTTTCATTCAGAGTTGGTACATCAGGCAGCGCCGAGGAGCGAGTTTTAGTCGTCACTGCGAGCGCTCTGGTTTTACCCGCCTTGATTTGAGGCAGCGCAGAAGAAACGGTATCAAACATTAATTGCACCTGACCACTGACCAGGTCCGCGACGGCAGGCGAGCTGCCTTTGTAAGGAATATGGACGATATCAACGCCTGCCTGCAAGTTAAACATGGCGCCAATCAAGTGATGCGCTGTACCCGCACCCGCAGAGCCATAGTTGAGCTTTCCTGGTTCCTTTTTTGCCAGCGCAATGAGTTCCTGGATAGTTTTTGCAGGGACTTTGTCATTGACCACGATGACATTCGGAATCAGCGCCATGATGCTGACGGGCGCAAGATCGCGTCCAAAATGATAGGGCAGTGTTTTATAAACGTTTTGAGCAATCGTATGATGTGCCGCACCCATTAAAAGCGTATAGCCATCGGCAGGCGCTTTGGCCACGTAATCCGCGCCAAGCGTTGCACCTGCGCCTGGTTTGTTCTCAACGATGACGGTCTGCCCCCAGACGCTGGTTAATTTTTGCGCGAGCAAGCGTGCCAGTGCATCTGTTGAGCCACCCGCAGCGAAGGGAACCACAATTTTGATTGGTTTGTTGGGGTACGTGGCCGCGGTTTGCAGTTGTGCTTGAGAACCGAAACTGATGAGCCCCAGGCAGCCTAAAAGTAGGGTTCGACGGGCTGTGGAAATAAATTTCATGAAGATAGTGTCTCGTCTTTTTTAATTTGTTTGGTCTTTAAATAGACCCATGTCCTCAAGAATATCCTGAATCATGTCGAGCCGTAAACGTGGGTTTTCCATGGTAAGCAGGTGCTGTTTCTGTGCCGCAGGTAAATCGAGCAACTCAGCGCAACGATTTGCCACCCAGGCGCAATCATTGAGTCGGTACGGTTTTAAAAATGGCTGCTCGTTGTCCGGGATCTGCTGGGTATTGATGGTATCGATGATTTTTTTCAGCGCCATCGCAGACGGTTGTAGATCGGCTGGGATTTCAATTGCATCGTCCGGAGCAATCAGTTCAATCTCTGCCCACCATAATCCGTTCGCTGCAAGTTCGCGGTTCAAGATACGAAAGCGCTGCCCGCCTTGGCCCCTGATCATGAATAAGTTAGGTTGCACTGCATCAAAATGGATAATGGTTGCTAAGGTGCCCGTTTCATGGAAATCAACCTGTTCACCGGCCACTCTGACTTCGGAGCCTTGGTCAAGCGTCACGACGCCGAATGGTGAGGCTTGACGCAGACAGGTCTTGATCATATCCAGATAGCGGACCTCGAAAATTTTCAGCGCAATGATGCCATCGGGATACAAAGTCGTCCCAAGAGGGAAAAGAGGGATTCTGAGTGATTCGGCAGTGGATTGCATGAGTGAGTCTGGAGTTATTCAGTTGTTTGCAGTAATGTAGTGCAGCATTCAAAGTAATGCTTTCAAAAATTAAAAATTCTGGAGACAACAATGAAGCGTCGCACCGTTTTAGGACTTACTCTATCAGGTTCGTTATCCATGCTTGCAGGTTGTGCATCGCAATCTGCATCGAGCGATAACTGGCTGCCTTTGTTTAACGGACGTGATGTAAATAACTGGCTGCGAACAGGTTCGCAGGCCAATTGGCGGGTCGAAAACGGAGTGTTGATTGCTGATAAGCTGGACGGCAAAGATCCGAGTTACCTGGTGACCAGGGAATCTTATGGTGATTTTGAGATTCGGTCAGAATTTTTCATAGATTCTGAGACCAACAGCGGCATATTTATTCGTGCCGAGGCCCCAGAAACAATCAATGCCAAAACTGCTTATGAAGTCAACATCTGGGATACACGACCAGATAAAACTTATGGCACTGGTTCGATCGTTGATGTGGCTAAAGTCTCACCCATGCCATTAGCTGGAGGTAAATGGAACACCATGATTATTTCAGCGCGTGGGCCGCGCTTGAGCGTTGAACTCAATGGCATTCAAAGCTCCGCAGCAAGTGACAGTACCCACGCGCGCGGGCGGATTGCTCTCCAGTATGGTGGACCGGGGATTGTGAAGTTTCGCAAGGTTGAACTTAAACCGCTGAATTGACTTCCTGAGCTCAGACATTGTTTTTAAAAAGAGGAGCAACGCATGAAGATATTCGCTGCATTTCTGATGAGTTTAGCCCTGGCAACAGGCGCGTACGCATCCTGCCGTAACCCATTGCCTCACGCTTCGGGCTTCGCTAATCCGGGTGGTGGGAGTTGCCCGAGTGGTTTTTACGCTTCGGGTAATTCTTGTGTGCCTTCAGGCTCATCTTCCCTGTATGCTTTCGCGAACCCCGGTGGTGGAAGCTGCCCAAGCGGATATTACAGTTCCGGCAGCTCGTGCGTTGCTTCCTCGTCAAATAGTTGCCATGCTTTTTTTAACGGTGGTGGAAGTTGTCCAAGCGGCTATTATTCCTCCGGTAAAAGCTGCGTTTCTAACTAATGAACTAATTGAGTGGTGATTGATTGCAATGCTCGCGAAAAAGAAATTATCGACTGTGTGCCTGTCTGCGTTATTGGCCTGCGCAGCGCCTCTGGCGCATTCAGAAATAACCACGTTCACTATATCGAGCTCGACTCCAGTCGGTACCTATAAGTCAATTCCTTATGTACGCCTTGAAGGCGAGGCGATCGGAGAACTTGATCCCAATGAAAAAATTCCTGACTTAGAAAAAGCGGTCCGTCTAAAGAATGGTCGGGTGCAATATAAAACACGCTTTGTACTGATCACGCCCAAGGATCCCAAAAAGAGTAATGGTGGATTGCTGATTGATGTGCCTAATCGTGGTTTACCTATTAGTCATGCTTTCTACAACAGTCCGCGCGCACGACCCCTGATGATTGGATCTCTGGAACCTGGGGTTGGATTTCTGGAGGAGCAGGGGTTTATGGTAGCGGCAGTGCAGTGGGAGCTTGCACAGGGGATCGAGCCTCCAACCTTTGCCGACGAGAAAGGTGCTGTGCGCTATATCGAAGCTATTGGTTTTGCTGCGGTGCGTGATATGACGCTCTATTTGCGAGATAGCGTTTCTAAACAAAATCCATTAGCAGGCGCGGTCAAACGAACTTACGCGGTCGGGTACTCACAAACCTCCAGATTTCTCAAAAGTTTTTTACTGAATGGTTTCAATACCTTCGGTGGCAAGCAAGTCATTAACGGTTTCCATATGGTCGGTGGCGCAGCCGGTCAGTTGCCACTGATGGTTTCGGGCACAGGCCCTGCCTCTGTCGCCAGCAGCACCCCTGGCCCTACTGTGCCCGAGCATCGCGGTGTCCATGAGGAGCCATTTTCCTACGATGCGTTGTTGGGAAAATTAACTGCCCGCAAAGAGACATTGCCAAAAATATTCGTCACGCACTACAACATCGACTATATGGGCGGAAGGGCATCTCTTACACGTACTGGTGCGGACGGTGTCAAGGATCGGCCACTGCCTGCCAGTGTGCGGATGTATGACCTTGCAGGTGCCGCGCATCTGAACGTGCGCGAACAGGACAAAGATTGCGAATTTCCTCATGGTCAGCTAGATTGGTCGGCACCATTACGCGCGCAACTTTTTGCGCTCGATCAATGGGTGGCACGCAACATCGCTCCGCCAGCCACCACCTTGATGTCTTTACGCAAACCTCGCGATAACGAAGGTGTCTTTCTGGCACCGAAATATTTGCCGGATGCGGTTGTCCTGGTTCCCGTGACCGATGCGGATGACAACCCCGTGGGTGGCGTTCGCTTGCCTGATGTGACTGTACCTTTAGGTACCCATGGTCGGCCTAACGCGCCTTTATCAAAATCCGTTTGTCGATTAGCGGGTTCTTATAAGCCATTTTCCGCAACAGCTAAAGAGCGCGCAGCCACGACCGATACCCGGTTGAGTTTGCAGGAACGCTATACAGGTGGTTTGAGCGAATACGTCATGCGCGTCAGGGAGGCCGCTGATCAGCTGGTTGCGCAGCGCCATTTATTAGCTGATGATGCAGCGGTGATTGTGAACGCGGCAGCGGATGAAAAATTGTTTGCGCCTACTCCGACATTGCCGATTTTTCGCTCGAAAGGCAATATGTATAACTGTAAGCTCGACCTCACAACCGGCAAATGGCAATGTCCGGATGGTAAGTAGTAAGTAGTCTGCACTAATCCAGAGCACGGCCTCTGAGCGCCTTGATTGCTGAAAGCTTGCTTTTACTCTCAAGGCGCCTTTGTTTTGATCCAAAAGTTGGTTTGGTGGCATATCTTACTTTTGGGGGGCGGGCCACGCTATTAACGAGCTCATGCAGTCTGGCAAAGGCTTCAGCCCGGTTCATTTCCTGGCTTCGGTGAATCTGAGCCTTCAGGACAATCGAGCCGTCCCGTGTGATTCGGCTGTCGTTTCGTGCGAGCAGCCGCACTTTAACGTCAGCAGGCAGCGAAGAGCGGGGAATATTAAAGCGCAGATGCACGGCGCTGGAGACTTTATTGACATTTTGCCCTCCCGCGCCTTGCGCGCGGACCGCTGTGAGCTCGATCTCTGACTCTGGAATAACGATTGGAGCGTGCATTGTGAAATTTTGCGATTGGACTGTACACTTAATTATCGTTGAATCACAGGAGTAAATCATGGCTAAAGGTCAGCAGAAGTCCAGTAAAGAAGCAAAAAAGCCTAAAAAAGACACTTCGACAGCTAAACCAGCATCAGCAATCGATCCGATTCGCTCGCCTGTTGTGAATACTGTCTACACCAAACTCAAAGTGCGTGATCGTTAACATCTAGCTATGAAGTTTCAGCAAGCATTAGCACTTCATCAGCATGGTCAGCTCGATGAAGCGCGCGTACTGTACGAAAGCGTTTTAAAAAAACAGCCTAAGCATTTTGATGCGTTGCATATGCTTGGGGTGCTTGCCTACCAGAGCGGCAAGCTTGAGCGTGCTGCGGCTTTACTTGCCAAGGCGATTGCGATTGATCCGGATGATGCGCGTGCGCGCAATAATTACGGGAATGTTCTGCAGGATTTGCGCCGGCGTGATGAGGCGCTGGTTCAATACAATAAAGCGATCGCGCTGGATCCAAACTATCCTGAAGCACACAATAATCGGGGAGATTTGTTGCAAACAGCGGGTCGCACAGATGCGGCGCTGGCCAGTTATGACAAGGCGATTAACCTCTCTCCTCGCTACGCGGGTGCGCACTATAACCGCGCTAACCTTTTCAAGACGATGGGGCAATGGGAGCAGGCGATTGCCAGCTATGACCAGGCACTGGCCGTTGCCCCGGATTATGCTGACGCCCACCATAATCGCGGACATGTATTCGCTGAATGCAAGCAGTTTGATCGTGCAGTGCAAAGTTACGACTCAGCACTAAAGTTCAAAACGGATATTCCTTACCTGCCTGGGACGCGACTTAATCTCAAGATGCATTTGTGTGACTGGAGTGAATTTGCTCCTTCGCTGGAGTCTCTCCGCACGGACATCATGCAAGGAAAAAAAGTCTGTCCGCCATTTCCTTTGCTGGCGATGTCTGATGATCCTGCCCTGCAGCAAAAAGTAGCTCAGATTTGGATTCAGGATAAACATCCAAGGCCCGCCACGACGAAAGCTATTCAGCTAAAAGTGCAACACGAGCGGTTACGTATCGGATATTTTTCCGCTGATCTGTGGAGCCATCCCGTCGCGCATCTGATTGCGGGTGTGTTTGAATCACATGATCGTGCACGCTTTGAAATTCACGCTTTTTCCAGCGGACCGGATACCCAGGACCCGATGCGAAAAAGACTGGAACAAGCGTTCGAGCATTTTCATGATGTGCGTTTGTCCGAAGATGCTGAAGTCATTGCATTAGCCAGAAAATGTGAACTGGATATTGCGGTCGATCTAAGTGGATTGACTAAAGGATGTAGGCCGGGATTGTTTGCTGCAGGTGTCGCGTCCGTGCAGATCAATTATCTTGGTTATCCGGGAACCATGGCTGCTCCCTATATCGATTACATCATTGCCGATCAGACGCTGATACCTGAAAAGAGCAGGACGTTTTATTCAGAAAAGGTCATTTACTTACCGCATAGTTACCAGGCGAATGATCGCAAGCGTCAGATCGCTGACAGATATTTCTCACGTAGCGAATTGGGCTTGCCTGAGTCGGGATTTGTATTTTGCTGCTTTAACAATCACTTTAAAATTTTGCCAACTACCTTTGATACTTGGATGCGAATTCTAAAGTCAGTGCCAGGCAGCGTACTTTGGTTGATTGGTGGAAGTGATTTGAC
>CAIPID010000091.1 GCA_903865015.1 uncultured beta proteobacterium
CCGCTCTGCATGCATGAAGACATAGCCAGACTAATTCCTGATTCGCACTTAGTCATCATTGAACAATGCGGACATCTATCAACAATGGAACAACCTGAGCCCGTCAATGCAGCATTACGTAACTGGCTTGCCAGGTAAACAATCAGACGAAAAAGCAAGCGTTGCGCTGCGCCCTATCGTGTGAATTAAGTTTCGCGCTCAGGTGTGTTTCAGGAGTATCCCTTAAGGCGCGTTAGCCGCGACTTCCTGGATTTGTTCGAGCGTCAGATAGCCCCTGTTATCGGTATCGATTTTATCGAACGCTTCAGCAATCCTTGGCATGCCTGCTTTTGCTTCTGCAAGCGTGAGTTTGCCATCGTGATTTTTATCAGCCGCAGCGAAACGCTCAGCGATTTCTTTTGCACGTCCCGTCAGCGGAGCATCTGCAGCAAAAACACTCGCAGAGAATGTCAGACCGATGGCTATACTCACAGTCGCTTTAATAAGTTTTCTGATCAACATGCTTAGTCATATCCTGAAAGTTGAACCCTGACCCACTATAGCGCATTCAGAGGGATTTTAAGATACGCCACACCGTTATTTTCTGCGGGAGGGAAGCTTCCCGCACGGATGTTTATTTGTACAGCGGGGAGTATTAAGACCGGCATTTCAAGCGTGGCATCCCGTTTGCTGCGCATATCAACAAATGCGGTTTCTGTAACACCGTCTTTCATATGGATATTATGTTGCTTTTGTTCGGCAACGGACGTTTCAAATTTAACGGTACGTCCATCTGGTGGATAGTCATGACACATGAAAAGGCGTGTGTCATCGGGATAGCTTAGGAGGCGATGCACGGAGGCATACAGCGCTTTTGCATCACCCCCAGGAAAATCGCATCGGGCCGATCCGACATCTGGCATAAACATCGTATCCCCAACAAAAATCGCATCATCTACCTTGTAAGCCATACAAGCTGGGGTGTGACCAGGAACAAACAAACATTGAAAGGATAAATTGCCAAAAGCGACAACCTCATCTTCTTTAAGCAGATAATCAAACTGTTTACCCTCGGTATTAAAAGAATCCTCAAGGTTAAAAATACCCTTGAATACGCCTTGCACCGTTTTAATATGATCGCCAATTGCGACACGGCCACCAAGCTGCGCTTTTAAGTACTGCGCGCCCGAGAAATGGTCTGCATGGGCGTGCGTCTCCAGGATCCACTCTGTTTGAAGCTGATGGGTCCGCACAAAATCTACCACTTTGTCTGCTGAGTGTGTACGCGTCCTGCCTGATTTTGGATCGTAGTCCAAAACAGAATCAATAATCACACAACAAGAGGACTCCGTCTCATATACGACATATGTAAATGTCCAAGTATTAGGATCGAAAAATGCCTTGATTGTGGATGACATGAGCGCACCTTAATTGTTTCAAATATGATGACTTAGTGAATGAATAATTGTATATTACTATGTGAAATAAATATATAACTATTAGAAATAAGCGGTATCGGAATTTAGTATATTGAACTTCTATTGAGCACTTAAAACCTTTACTCGATAACAAAAAAATAGGGAGACACCCATGTCAGAAACCCCAGATACGCCTTCATACGACGTTGTGATTATTGGAGGGGGTGCCGCTGGTATTGGCGTTGCATCAAGCTTATTAAGGCGACAATCAAGACTTAAGATCGCAATTGTTGAACCTAGCGAATATCATTACTATCAGCCCGCCTGGACGTTAGTGGGTGGCGGAGCATTTGATGTAACAAAAAGCAGACGGCCGATGTCGACCTTAATACCCAAGGGCGTCACGTGGATCAAACAGGCTGCGACTGCATTTGATCCAGATAAAAATTCAGTTCATATTGATGGCCTTAAACAAATTCACTACAAATTTTTAATAATTGCTGCTGGTTTAAAAATTAAGTGGGACGCGATTCCCGGTCTGCATGAAACCTTAGGTAAGAATGGTGTGACGTCTAATTACAGTTACGAGTCAGCGCCTTACACCTGGCAACTAGTGAAAGCCATGCAACGTGGTAAAGCTATTTTCACACAGCCACCTATGCCAGTTAAATGCCCGGGTGCACCACAAAAAGCGATGTATCTTTCATGCTACGAGTGGATGAAGAAGGATTGCCTTAAGGATATCGATGTAGAACTCAACAACGCAGGCGGTGTGCTTTTTGGTGTTGCTGATTTTGTCCCACCCTTGATGCAATACGTCAAACAATACAACGCACAACTTAATTTCAACACCAATCTCGTCGAGGTAGACGGGCCCGCTAAAACCGCGTGGTTTGACGTGAAAGACCCAGAGGGCAATGTCACGCGCGTCAAAAAATCCTTTGATTTGTTGCATGTAGTTCCACCTCAAGGGCCGCATGAGTGGATAAAAAACAGTCCACTTTCAAATGCAGAGGGTTGGATTGACGTCGATCAAAAAACACTACAGCACGCAAAATATGCCAATGTGTTTGGATTAGGCGACGCATGTTCAACACCAAACTCAAAAACAGCCGCAGCTGCACGTAAACAAATTGTTGTTGTTGCAGAAAATCTACTTGCTTTACAAGCTCAGAAAAAAATGTCGATTGAATATGATGGGTATGGATCATGCCCACTCACCGTCGAGAGAGGAAAAATTATCCTTGCTGAATTTGGGTATGGCGGGAAACTCATGCCTACATTTGCATGGTTAATTAACCCTATCAAGGCAAGCTACCTTGCTTGGCTATTGAAAAAAGATGTTCTGCCTTGGTTGTATTGGAACGCGATGCTCAAGGGACGTGAGTGGTTAGCCCGCCCTTTTAAAAACTAAATCTCAAGGCTTAAAGATTGGAATCCTCTCAATTCATCGCACTTGGTCTAGGAAGTATTGTAGGTTTTTTGCTGTCTTTGACCGGTGCAGGCGGAGCGATTCTCTCTGTTCCCTTACTGGGTTTTGGCTTGCACTTGAGTGTGGCTCAGGCGGGTCCAATCGGCTTGCTAGCGGTCTGCCTATCATCAGGAATCGGTGCATTCCTAGGCCTGAGATCTGGTATTTTGCGCTATCGGGCAGCATCCTTTATGGCTATTTTTGGATTAGTCATGGCTCCGATTGGAATATGGTTAGCAAAACTTATTCCCAATCGCCCTATGGTTATTGGCTTCGCAATGCTACTCGTTGTGGTTTCGATGAGAATGCTGGTTGCGGCCTACCGGGAGATGCTAGGGATCACAACTCCCGACAAAAAACCTCCGCCCTGCATGCTCAATCAATCCATTGGAAGACTGATCTGGACCGTACCCTGTGCCAGGTCATTGGCTGCAGCGGGTGCTCTTGCAGGTTTTTTCTCTGGTTTGCTTGGCGTCGGCGGGGGGTTCATTATTGTTCCATCTCTTAAGCACTCAACTGACCTACCCATAAAATCGATTGTAGCGACATCGCTTGGTGTACTAACAATGGTTTCATTTGGAAGCGTTTTAATTGCTACGGTATCCGGTACGATGATCTGGCCGCTTGCAGTTCCCTTTGCAAGCGGTGCGCTGATGGGCATGATAGTCGGACAACATTTCGCTAAAAAGATTTCAGGACCACGCCTACAACAGTTTTTCGCTTTATTTACTTTTTTTATTGCAATAACAATGATGTATAAAGCTTTCGCTTAATCAACCATGTTAAAAAAAATTCAATACATTCTGACCTGCAGCTTATTTCTTTATCAAGTACATGCAGTAGCGTTAGAGGTCGGGGAGCGATTTATTTTTGATCACGTCCGCTTACTCAGTGGTCACACACTCGATGCAAGTCAACTTAAAAATAAACATTTGATCATAGAAGTATGGGCCTCCTGGTGCCCGTACTGTCGTCGTCAAAATGTGAATTTACAAAAGTTATATTCGAAAACCGTAAATACAAATCTAGCGATCTTAACAATCAGCGTTGATAAAGATCCCGTTACGGTTGAGGATTATTTAAAAGTGAATGATTACGACTTTCCTGTCGCGATGATGACAAGTACATTATCTGGGCAGCTGGGAAAACGCAGAGGAATTCCTGAAATCTATGTTGTCGATCCCTCTGGAAAAGTGATCCAGAAAGATTATGGTTTGATGGTCGATGCCGATTTTGAAGAACTTATTCGCTATAAAAAATAACTTATTCATTCTGAATTGATAAATATACGTTGTAGGCATTCATTCTATTTGCTGCATTGAATAAAGGTATATTTTTATAGAGCGACCAGTCGGTTTTAAGATACGCCTGATCGAAGTCTTCCAAATCTATTGCAGCCTGTTGCATGGCTTGCCTGAGAAATATTAAATACTCTCGCGTGAAAATAAGATCTTGTTTGGGATGATCCGAGTAAAGACCGTGACCTGGAACGATGACGTCAGCATCAAATGAGTCTAGTTTGTTTAATGATTTAATCCAGCCTCGACTATCCGCACTACCGACAAACGGTATTCGGCCGTTAAATACCAAGTCTCCAGCAAACAAAACTTTTTCACTGGGGATAAATATCGCAAGATCATCAGGGGTATGTGCTGGTCCTACTTGCATGAGCTCAAAACTCAATCCGCACAACTTAATTGTCTCGTCTTTATCAATCCAGGTATCTGCTGCGATTAATCGCGTATTGTTATCGATCCATGGCGAAAGCTCATCCCTTGAAGCGATCAAACGCTGTGCTGCAGTATCCGAAGTAAGATACTCACGTCCAAGTTCTTGTGCCAACACTGTCGTACCCATAGCGCTAAAACTTTGTAATCCATAAATATGATCGGCATGATAATGCGTGAGGATTACGTAGGCTATTGGTTTATCAGTTAATTTCTTGATTTCGTGAATCAACTGGTTTGCTAGCGCAGGAGATCCCAAGGCGTCAATCACGACAACGCATTGTTTTCCGATTACAAATCCAGCGTTAGAAATAAAGTTCTGATTTAATGTGGTGCCCAATTCAGCCGCACCCTGAACATAATAACTATTCCGTGCGACTTGAATGGGTTGCATCTCGCTTGCCGCAGCCACGACAGGGAAAGCACATACAAAATAAAATAATAAGTTAATGATATTTTTTAACATATCAAAAGCCCTCAGGGTTTGAGATATGCGAAGTGTTCCTTGTTTTGAAGGTTTGTGATTCTCACTACGCCTGAGGGTGTAAAGTCAGCATCCAGAATAAATTCATCTTTAGACAAATTTCTAGTTTTTATCGTAATTTCACACACCTCAAATTGCACGCCACGG
>CAIPID010000092.1 GCA_903865015.1 uncultured beta proteobacterium
ATGCGTCATATGCTCAACAATTGCCAAATCATGGCTAATAAAAAGCAAAGCCAAACCAAGTTCTTTTTGCAGGTCCTGCAACAAATTAACAATCTGTGCTTTGACCGACACGTCGAGCGCGGAGACAGCCTCATCGCAAATAATCAAATCGGGATCCGCAGCCAAGGCACGTGCGATACATATCCGCTGACGTTGGCCACCAGAAAACTCATGCGGCCAACGCTCGCCTGCATCCTTGGGCAAACGAACCTTGTCGAGTAACTGAACGACGCGCGCTTTAATTTGGTCTTCGTCGGTCGCTAAACCAAAATTACGGATGGGTTCGGCGATGATATCGTGTACCCGCATGCGCGGATTGAGACTGGAAAACGGATCCTGAAAAATCACCTGAATACGCTTGCGTAAAGGACGCAAGGCGCTCGCAGACAAGTTATCAATCCGCGTTCCATCAAGAATGACCTCACCGGAAGTCAAATCAAACAAACGTAAGATCGAACGGCCCACCGTAGATTTGCCACAGCCCGACTCTCCAACCAAGGCAAGTGTCTCGCCTTTTTTGATGGAAAACGACACACCATCGACAGCGTGAACGTGAGCCGTGACTTTGCCAAACAAACCCGTCTTGATGGGAAAGAATTTCTGGATCTGACGGACTTCGAGTAATGGCACAGAGGTAGACGTAGACATTCGGTTAACCTGATTCGAGTAAGTCATGGGCAAAGCTTAGTCATTCGCAAAAGCTAATTCACCCGCGAAATGGCAGGCCACCTGATGGCCACCCTCTCTTATTTGCATGGCGGGTGCGATCTCACGACATGGATCTTTTGCCAGCGGACAACGTGAGGCGAAGACACAGCCTGTGATCTTTTGTTTCAAGCTCGGTACAAGCCCAGGGATTTCTTTTAATCGCGTCGACTGACCCAGAGCCTCAGCAGAACTCCCGAGCTTTGGCACCGCTCCGAGCAACCCCTGGGTGTAAGGGTGCAGTGGGTTGGCAAACAACTCGGCAACGGGCGCTTCTTCGACCTTGCGTCCTGCATACATCACCATGACGCGTTCCGCGACCTCGGCCACCACGCCCAGATCGTGGGTGATGAGCACAATCGCCGCACCAATTTTATTTTTCAGATCTGACATGAGATCCAGAATCTGCGCCTGGATTGTGACGTCGAGCGCAGTCGTCGGCTCATCGGCAATCAGCAATTTAGGATTACAAGCGAGTGCCATCGCAATCATGACGCGTTGACGCATGCCGCCAGAGAGTTGATGGGGATATTCGTTCAGGCGACGCTCGCTTTCGGCGATGCCCACAAGATTCATCAGCTCAAGTGCTCTCGCCATCGCTTGCTCTTGGGTGATTTTTTGATGCAGGCGCAACGTCTCACACAACTGACGCTTAATCTGCAATACAGGATTCAAACTGGTCATGGGTTCTTGAAAGATCATCGAAATCGCATCGCCTCGGATGGCACGCATTTCTTTGTCAGACAATTTGAGCAAATCCTTGCCCTGGAATTTGATCGAACCAGCGATCTTGCCTGGAGGCTCGGGGATCAAGCGCAAGATAGACATCGCGGTCACGGACTTGCCGCAGCCAGATTCACCCACAATAGCCAGCGTTTCTCCTTCGTTGACTATAAAGCTCACACCATCTACGGCACGATTAATACCGTCTGGCGTACGAAAGTGCGTCTGAAGGTTTTCAACTTCTAATAAGGCCAAGAGATATCTCCGATCAGCTCGTTTTCGACTTGCGTGGATCCAGCACGTCACGGAAACCGTCACCCATCAGGTTGACAGCCAGCACAGTGAGAGACAAGAAAACCGCAGGGAAAAATATGATGTAAGGCTTGATTTGGAACAATGTCCGGCCATCAGCCATGATGTTGCCCCAAGACGGGATGATGGGCGGCACGCCGGCGCCGATAAACGACAAAATAGATTCTGTGATCATCGCAGAGGCGCAAATATAAGTCGCCTGTACCGTGAGCGGAGCGAGTGTATTGGGCAATATGTGACGCCAGATCAACATCGGCATACGACAGCCGCAGGAGATCGCGGCATCAACATAGGCTTGTTCTCTGAGAGACAACACTACGCCGCGAACCAGACGTGAAACCCGTGGAATCTCGGCGATCGTAATCGCAATCACCACGTTTTCAACACTCGCCCGGGTCAGCGCCATCAAGGCAATCGCTAACAAGATGGGAGGTATCGACATCAGGCCGTCCATGATGCGCATGATGATGGCATCCGAACGACGGAAAGTGCCTGAGATCAAACCAATCGCCAAGCCAATCGCAGAAGCTAACAACGCAACGGAAAAACCGATGGTCAGAGATACCCTCGCACCGTACAAGACGCGTGAATAAATATCGCGTCCGAAAGCATCGGTACCAAACCAATAGAGCGCGGACGGCTCAAGATTACGTTTGCGCGGAGCTAACTCGGTGGGGTCAACCGTACCCAGCCAGGGTGCAGCAATCGCGATAAACAGCATCACGAGCAAAAGTCCTGCACCAAATGCTATTGTGGGGTTATTGAGCAAGAATCCCCACAAGCCTTTGCGCTGGCGTCGAGGTTTCAGCAAGTCTGGTAATGCGGGAGCAGCAGCAAAACTATTCATCAGTAACGTATCCTAGGATCGACGATCGTATAGATCACGTCAACGCACAGGTTAACCAAGACATAAACAAAACTGAACACCACTACCAGTCCCTGAATCATCGGGTAGTCGCGTCGCACAATTGCATCAATGGTCAAACGACCTAAACCGGGAATCGCAAACACGCTTTCCGTCACCACGGCACCGCCAATCAGTAAAGCGATACCGATACCGATTACCGTGACAACAGGGACTGCGGCGTTTTTCAGTGCATGCAGAAATAAAATACCCATCTGCCCCATGCCCTTCGCCCTCGCTGTCCGGATGTAGTCCTGCGACAGCACTTCAAGCATTGTTGCGCGGGTGATCCGCGCGATCAGTGCGATGTATACAAACCCCAGTGCAATGGATGGCAGCACCAGATGCTCAAACCATTCGCCAAAACCTTTTTTGAACGGGACGTAGCCTTGAACCGGAAACCAGTCCAGTTCGAGTGAGAGGAAAAAACTCATCAAGTATCCGACCACAAATACCGGCACGGAAAATCCAATGACGGAAATCGCCATAATGCAACGGTCAATCCAGGTGCCCGCTTTCCAGGCAGCGAGCACTCCAATCGGAACAGCCACGGTAATTGCAAATATAAGTGTCAGCACCATCAATGACAACGTAGGTTCAACACGCTGACCGATCAATTCGCTGACAGGAATACCCGTAAACATCGACGTGCCCAAATCACCTTGAAGTAGGTTGAATAACCACTCTGAAAACCTGACCAGAAAGGGCCGGTCGAGTCCAAGATTTGCGCGGATTTTTGCAACATCCTCCGGACTCGCCTGATCACCGGCAATCACAGCAGCCGGATCGCCCGGAGCGATGTAGAGCAAGCTAAACACAAACAGGGCAACGATCAGCATGACCGGTATGGTCGCCAGTACCCTGCGAAAAATATAACTAAACATAGTGATGAAATTTCCGAGCGTCTAGATTGGGGCCGAAACGGCATTGGATCAAGCTGACCGGCCCTCCTAATGAAGAGTGGCCGGTCCTGATCCTATCAAACCAGAGTTAGGTTTTTTTCACACCACTAAACCATGGCAGCGGGCCGCCAACCACACCGGTGATGTTCTTGCGCCAAGCTTGATGCAATAAGAAAAAGCCAGTTGGAATATATTCAACATCTTCCATTGCAGACTTGTTAATGCCAGCAATCGCAGCTTTTTCGGCTTCGGGTGTTGACGCATCAAACCACTCTCCCACGCCCTTTTCGACAACAGGATTGGTTGGCCAGCCAAACCATGCCTTGTCTCCATTGGCGCGTACGCCAACGTTGCCGGCAATGGTTGCACAGTCTGCACCAGAATGCCATGTATGGAACATGCTCCAGCCACCTTGGCCTGGCTCGCTTTTAGAAGCGCGACGCTGTCCTACCGTACCCCAATCGGTTGCCACAAAGTCAACATTCATTCCCAGACGCTTGAGCACATCGGCAGTAATTTCACCTTGTGCCTTGGTAATTGAGTTGTCCTGCGCTACCACACAGGTCACTGGCTCACCCTTATATCCGGAGGCAGCAAGCAGCTTTTTGGCGGCTTCCAGTTGTGGGCCATTTTTCAAGACATCCCCACCACTTTCTGTTGAGAAAGGTGTCCCGGGAGTAAAGAAGCTTGGTAGCGGTTTCCACAAATTCGTGTCCGAACCGGCCACTGCACGCATGTAATCTTCCTGACTGATCGCCATTTGGACAGCCTGACGCACTTTGACATTATTGAAAGGCGCGTGCAAGTGGTTCATACGGAAGGAACCAATATTACCTAGTGGATCAGCAATTTCGACCACAATGTTGCGGTTTTTCTTAAGCAATGGAACCAGATCTGGCAGTGGAGACTCCCACCAGTCAACCTCGCCGTTTTGCAACGCAGCAGATGCAGTTGCTGGATCAGGCATAACGATCCATTCAATTCGGTCAAAATTCACAGCTTTGCTACCCGCCATCCAGCTAGGTGCTTCGCTGCGAGGGTTATAGCCGTCGAAACGTTCAAATACAGCCAGTGCGCCTGGTTTCCATTCATTTCGTGCGAAACGCATAGGGCCTGAACCCACATACTCTTCGATCTGCTTGAAAGGATCGGTCTTGGCAATACGCTCTGGCATGATGAAACAGCATGGCGTACCCGCCTTACCCAACGCAAGCAACATCTTTGGATAGGGCTTGGAGAGAGTCCATTTGAAGGTCGTATCGTTTACGGCAACGAGCTCTTGCTGGATTGCCTTGAGCATCAACCCCATCGGGTCACGTGCCGACCAACGGGTGATACTTGCTACGCAATCGACCGCACGCACAGGCTCGCCATCATGAAATTTAAGACCTGGACGCAGCTTGAACGTCCAGGTCAGGCCATCAGGTGACATTTCTTCACTCTCAATCATCTGACGCTGCGGCTCGAGCTTGTCATTTATCCCATAAAGGGTATCCCAGACCAGTTGGGAGGCATTGCGCACGACATACTGCGAGCCCCAAATTGGGTCGAAATTTGCCAAGTTAGCCTGGGGCACGAATTTTAGAACCCGCGAAGAGGACTGCGAAAATGCTGGTGCACCAATCATGCCCGTAGCTGCCAAACCCAAGCCAGCCGCGCCCTTCAGTAAATCACGTCGATTTAGATTCATATAAGACTCCAGATAAATTGAAATGTCTAATATCTATGAAAGCAATTACCGTGCCATTCCTAAAAGCAAATTCCGTGCACGCAGGAGCGAATTGCGCTGCGCAGCTCAAATAACAAACCCAACCTTCACAAAACAAGTGAATTAGTTACAACCTTGTACCATAATGGTTCAACTTACAACACTGAGTTTATCCCCCATGAAATGTGATCTCCTTCTGAAGAACGGTGTGGTCATTGACGGTACGGGTAATCCCCGATATCGGGCCGATGTGGCCATTAGCAACGGCAAAATCAGTGCAGTTGGTATGAACCTCCAAGTTCAGGCCAGTACGGTTGTCGATGTTGCAGGCGCAACAATTTCACCAGGCTTTATCGATGTGCATACACATGACGATCGTCTTGTGTTGGCAGACCCATCCATGCAGCCCAAAGTCAGTCAAGGCGCGACAACAGTGATCACTGGCAACTGCGGCATCAGTTTGGCGCCACTTGGACGCACCAAACCAGTGCCTCCACTTAATCTGGTTGCGGACGATTCCGCACAACGTTATGAATCTTTCAAAGAATATTTTGAGGCGCTTGAAAAAACGCCTTCGGCGATGAATGTCGCCTCACTCGCAGGGCACACGACAATGCGTGCAGTGACCATGGAACAATTAGATCGCCCAGCCAACCAGGCGGAAATAGCAAAGATGCAACAGCTGGTACAAGAGGCTCTGGATGCGGGAGTCGTGGGTGTCTCGACCGGTCTCTACTATGCCCCGGCGCAAGCGGCAACCGCAGAAGAAATTCAGGCCGTGTTCGAGCCATTGCGCGGCACCACAGCCGTCATCGCCTCTCACATTCGCAATGAGGCAGAACAAGTACTCGAAGCGATGACCGAAGCCATGTCAATCGCCAATGCTCTGGGTGTGCGCCAGGTGATTTCACACCATAAGGTCAACGGCCGCGCCAACCACGGTCGATCGGTCGAAACACTTGCACTTATTGATGAGGCGAGTTCGCGCGGTGATGTTTGCATGGATTGCTACCCTTATGTCGCCTCTTCAACAGTATTAAGACAAGATGCGGTCGAGCAGGCAGCACGCACGTTGATCGCATGGTCCACCGCAAAACCAGAAACAGCCGGACGCTATGTCGACGAACTGCTCAAAGAACAACATCTGGGTTTGACCGAATACCTGGCTTCGCTACAGCCTGCCGGGGCGATTTACTTTTCAATGGATGAGGCCGACGTTGAACGCATCATGGCACATCCTGAAACAATGATCGGATCAGATGGCCTGCCACACGATACATTTCCGCATCCACGTTTATGGGGCGCCTTTCCCCGCGTGCTGGGACACTACACGCGAGATCGCAAGATTTTTTCACTCGAGACCGCGATATACAAAATGACCGGTATGCCTGCCGCAAAATTTGGCCTGAAAGATCGTGGCGTGATCGCATCCGGTTATGCCGCGGATCTAGTCGTGTTTGATCCCGAGCATGTAAAAGACTTGGCGACATTTACCGATCCGAAACGCCCAGCAGCGGGAATACAGCGCGTGTACGTCAATGGCGTGGCGAGCTGGCGCAATGGTGCGTCAACAGGTGCGCGTGCCGGACAGGTATTGCGCCGAATGTAATCGGCACCAAACGCGCGCCGCGCATTTCAATCACCCCCACTCCAATGCCATGCTTTTACAAGTTGATGATGCATGATGAATACTCAGATATTAAAAGGCGATGGCGTCGCCCTCTACACTAATCCGCTTGCTAGCACTGCTAGCGACGAGTACGGATTATTCAGAGCTACCATCCTGCACAAAGCTGGGTTTGATGAGGCCGAAAAAGAAATCTCTGGCTGGCCAGGCTACGCAAGCACAACACTTCACTCGCTACCCACTCTTGCGAACAAGCTGGGCATCTCGGCGCTTTACTACAAAGACGAAAGCACACGCTTTGGTTTAAAGAGTTTCAAAGCACTGGGCGGTGCCTATGCCGTATTTCGCCTGATTCAGAAAGCAATCGCTGCGCAACATAACGGACACATGCCCTCCCCGCAAGAAATTTTGTCAGGACAATACGCAGACATCATTTCAAACATGACGGTGACCTGCGCAACCGATGGTAACCACGGACGCTCAGTCGCATGGGGGGCACAGCTGTTTGGCTGTCGATGCGTCATCTACATTCATGCAACCGTTAGTGAAGGTCGTCGCGCAGCCATCGCATTTTATGGCGCCGCGGTAATCCGCGTTCAGGGCAACTACGACGACTCAGTTCATCATGCAGCATCCGAGGCAGCCAAAAATGGCTGGACGGTTGTTTCGGATACAACATATGAAGGTTATCGCGACATCCCGATCGACGTCATGCACGGCTATGGGGTGATGTCACGAGAAATTGTAAAAGAAATGCACGACCTCCCACCGACTCATGTGCTGGTTCAGGCTGGCGTTGGCGCACTTGCAGCGTCAGTCTGCGCAACGTTCTGGCAAGAATGGGGCAACGCGCGTCCTAAGTTCATCATCATCGAACCGGAGCGCGCGGATTGTTTTTTCCAGAGCGGGCAGGCCGGACATCCCGTTGTTGTCACGGGCGATCTGGAGACGGTCATGGCGGGACTCGCCTGCGGTGAGGTTTCTCCCGTTGCATGGGATATTTTGAAAACCGGCATCAACTACTACGCAACCATCGCTGACAAATTCGCACTGGAAGGTATGCGAGTATTTGCCAATCCAGTCGGCAATGATCCAAAGGTTGTCTCGGGCGAGACAGGCAGTACAGGTCTTGGCTTACTTCTAGCCACGCATGGCAACGCTTCGCTGCGCGAGACGCTGTGTTTAGGTCCTGATTCACGCGTGCTATTGATTGGCAGCGAGGGCGACACAGATCCAGCAATCTATGAAGAAGTCGTAGGCATGACCGCCCAAGAAGTACTAGCTTGAATGACATTGAATTAAAAGGTGCAGAGTGCATGACCACACAACGTTCAATCAACGGCCCGCGCTTGTTGCAACAATTACAGATACTTGCCGACGTTGGCCGCACCGATACGGGTGCATGCTGCCGACTCGCACTGACTGACGAAGACAAGCAAGGCAGAGACCTGGTCGTCGGCTGGATGAAAGAACTTGGCATGACAATCAGCGTAGATCCTATCGGCAACATCTTTGGCCTCCGCGCAGGCTCCCGACCAGAGCTCGCTCCTATCATGACGGGCTCACACATTGATACGGTTCGAACAGGAGGCGCATATGATGGTAATTATGGCGTACTAGCCGGACTTGAGGTTGTGGCCACACTCAACGAAGCACAACAGATGACGGAGCGCTCGCTCGTCGTGGCAATCTTTACCAACGAAGAAGGTGCGCGCTTCGCACCTGATATGCTGGGCTCTCTTGTATACGTGGGCGGTATGACACTTGAGGAGGCACTGGAGGTCAAAGCGATCGACGGCGCGTTGCTGGGTCACGAGCTCAAACGTATCGGATATCAGGGCACCTCAGCACTCGGCATACACAAACCGCACGCATTTGTTGAACTCCATATCGAACAAGGTCCTCTACTCGATATAGAGGGGATCAAGATCGGTGCGGTAGAAAACCTGCAAGGCATTTCGTGGCAAGAACTCACGATCACAGGCCAGTCTAATCATGCTGGCACGACCCCCATGTACCTGCGTCACGATGCAGGCTACGCCGCAAGTGCGATATCGACCTTTGTACGTGACCTCACTCGCAGCATGGGAGGCAATCAGGTAGGCACCGTCGGGCACGTCGTGCTCACACCCAATTTGATCAATGTGATTGCCGCGCGTGCCACCATTACAGTTGATCTACGCAATACGGATGAAGCTCTGCTGCAACAAGCTGAACAAGCACTCAATGAATTTTTACAATCACTTGCCGCCTCAGAAGGCGTCACGATTACGTCTCGCCGCCTGGCTCGCTTTGAGCCTGTGGAATTTGATAGTGCACTTGCCGATCGCATCGCGCATCACGCGCAAGCTCTGGGCCTCTCGAACCGGCGCATGACCTCTGGCGCGGGACACGATGCGCAGATGCTGGCACGCGTCTGCCCGACCGCCATGATTTTTGTACCCAGTGCAGGTGGTATCAGTCATAACCCCGCTGAGCACACTGAACCCGCCGATCTGATTGCGGGTGCCAATGTGTTGCTCGCCACACTCACCGAACTTGCCCATTAGGAGTCTGTTTCATGACACGTATTGTTACCGTTGGTGCCGCACAACTGGGCCCGATTCAACGCGCGCATACTCGCAAAGAAGTCGTTGCTCGACTGATTGCATTGCTCGAACAGGGCGCGCGTCACGGCTGTGACCTGATCGTATTTCCAGAACTCGCTTTAACAACTTTTTTCCCACGCTGGTATTTCGAGTCCCAACTGGAGATCGATAGTTTTTTCGAAACGCAGATGCCTGGGCCGGATACCCAAGCTTTATTCGATGCAGCAAGTAAGCTCAAGGTAGGCTTTTATCTGGGCTACGCAGAGCTTACGCAAGAAGAGGGTCGCATACGCCGGTTCAACACCTCAATACTGGTCGATCAGTCCGGTACGATTGTGGGCAAATATCGCAAGGTGCATCTGCCTGGCCATGCAGAACATGAGCCCTGGCGACAGTTTCAGCACCTCGAAAAGCGATACTTTGAAACCGGCAACCTGGGCTTCCCTGTTTTCAGGGCCTTTGGCGGCATCATTGGCATGGCCGTGTGCAACGATCGACGCTGGCCCGAAACTTATCGCGTCATGGGCCTGCAAGGTGTCGAGATGATTTTGATCGGCTACAACACGCCGGTACACAACCCGCCGGCACCAGAGCATGACAATCTCTCACACTTTCATAACGAACTCGTGATGCAGGCGGGTGCCTATCAAAACGCGACCTGGATTGTTGGCGTAGGTAAAGGCGGGCGAGAAGAAGGTGTCGACCAGATCGGCAACTCCATCATCGTCGCGCCTTCTGGTGAAATCGTTGGCGCCTGCACGACGCTGGGTGACGAGTTGGCGATCGCGCGTTGCGACCTTGATCTAACCCTGTCTTACAAAAACTCTGTATTTAATTTTGCTAAACACAGAGAGCCCCAAGCCTACGGCATGATTGTCGAACGCAAGGGCGCGATCATTGAGGTATGAGTAAATGATAGCGATGCATGCGAATAAAACTATTCATGCCGGCGTCTTGAGCATTGGTTATTCAGAAACAGGGCCTGCCGATGGATCGCCTGTATTTTTAATGCATGGCTTTCCCTACGACATACAAACCTATGCTGAAGTAGCACCCATACTCGCTGAGGCGGGGTGTCGAGTAATCGTGCCCTACATGCGCGGCTACGGCTCGACCCGATTCCTGGATGACAATACGCCACGTTCCGGCGAACAAGCCGCGTTCGGTGCAGATTTACTCGCTTTGATGGATGCTTTAAACATCCAGCAGGCCACGCTCGCAGGATACGACTGGGGAGGTCGCGCAGCCTGTGTAGTGGCTGCGTTATGGCCTGAACGCTGCACGGGACTTGTATCGCTACATAGTTACAACATTCAAAATATTGCTGAAAGTCTCATCCCTGCATCACCAGAAAAAGAACAACGTCTGTGGTATCAGTTTTATCTCCACAGCGAACGCGGCCGTGCGGGTCTTGAACAAAATCGACAAGCCTTTATTCGGCACTTGTGGAAAGAGTGGTCACCTACGTGGGATTTTGACGACGCTACGTTTGCGCAAAGCGCGGCTTCTTTTGATAATCCAGATTTTGTGGAAGTTGTGATTCATTCATACAAGCATCGTTATGGCTTGATCGAAGGCGATCCCGTTTATGCAATGATTGAGCAACGATTAGCGGCGCAACCCGTAATTTCGGTCCCAAGCATTACCTTTGATGGAACAGATGACGGTGTGCGTGGCCCTTCGAGCCCTGCCGCACACGGCCATCGATTTTCAGGTCCCCGATCACACAGGGTAGTTCCAGGCGTTGGCCACAATATGCCTCAAGAGGTGCCTAGTATTTTTGCTCAGGCGGTGCTTGAATTAGTGCCTGCAAAAAACTTGAGCTGATTAGTTCGCCTGCGCTTTCGAAGAACGAATCAGCTTTTCCCACTTTGCCGATTCAGTTTTAATCAAAGCCTCCATTTGTTCTGGCGTGCCGCCCTGACCGGTCGCTCCATTCGCTGCAAATTTTTCGAGTACTGCAGGCATTTGCAACACCTCGTTGATCGCCCTGTTTAGTTTGAGAATGATGTCATCAGGCGTCGTAGCAGGCGCAGTAATGTAATTGACCGGAGCCGCCTGAAAGCCTGGCAACGTATCGGCGATGGGTGGCACGTCAGGCAATGCAGGATTACGACCGAGCGTTGAGATACCGATTGCCTTGAGTTCATTTGCTTTGATGTGCTGCAAATATACCGACACAGTGTCGATAGTCATTTGAACAGAGCCTCCGATTAACTCGGTTACCGCCGCACCAGAACCTTTATATGGCACATGCACAATATCGATGCCTGCCATCGATTTAAACAACTCACCGGCCAAGTGACTGGACGATCCAATACCTGAGCTTGCGAAATTAATTTTGCCGGGTTCGGCTTTAGCTAAAGCGATCAATTCTGCAACATTGCTTACAGGCAAATTTTTATTGACGACTAAAGCATTGCTTCCTTC
>CAIPID010000093.1 GCA_903865015.1 uncultured beta proteobacterium
ACGATGATCCGGATTTGTTTGTCTGGATAGTTTTTGGCTGAATCATTTTGCGCTGATACCGCACTCGCAAAACCTAGTAGTCCCAATGCGATCAAGCTAGTACCAAGCCGCCATTTTTTGATTGTTTTCACGGTGCAGTCCCCTTTGTTTTAAAAGCTGGGGATAGTCGAGTATCCCCAGCTTGTTTCACTTTAATTGCTGAATGCGTATTTACTCGACTAGGCCCGCGATGATATTTGAAAATCCTGAATCGACATGAACGATTTCGCCCGTCACGCCGGCAGAAAGCTCGGAGAGTAGAAATGCTGCAACATTGCCAACCTGCTCAATCGTGACATTACGACGCAGCGGGGCATTGGCTTCGACAAATTTCAATATTGAAGAAAAATCCTTGATGCCGCTTGCCGCGAGAGTTTTGATCGGGCCAGCTGAAATGCCATTTGAGCGGATGCCAAGTGGTCCGAGGCTGGATGCAACGTAACGCACGCTTGCCTCAAGTGAAGCCTTGGCGAGCCCCATGGTGTTGTAGTTTGCCATGGCTTTTTCTGCACCGAGATAGGTCAGTGTCAGCACAGCGCCATTGCGGCCTTCCATCATCGGCTTAGCTGCTTTGCAGAGTGCAGGAAAGCTGTAGGCCGAGATGTCGTGGGCAATCCGGAACCCTTCGCGCGAGAGACCTTCGAGGAAGTCTCCGGCGATGGCTTCGCGCGGAGCAAAGCCGATCGAGTGAACCAGGCCGTCGAGTCCGTCCCAGTGCTTGGCTAACTCAGTAAAGGTGGCCTCGATTTCAGCATCGCTGCCTACGTCACAGGGCAAGACGATTTTGCTGCCGAATTCGGCTGCAAATTCAGTGACGCGCTCCAGAAAACGCTCACCAACATACGTAAAGGCCAATTCAGCGCCTTGTTCGTGACAAGCCTGCGCAATGCCGTAGGCGATTGAACGGTTGGAAATGACACCGGTAATCAGAATGCGTTTGCCAGTCAGAAAGCCCATTTGCAGATCCTAGTAAAAAACAATGTGTTGTAAGTGAGTGAGATTAGCCGCGCGTGCCTGTGCCAGGTATGCGTAATTTACTACCAAGCTTGACCTTATCATTTTTAAGGTTATTCAGCGATCGTAACGTACTGGTGTTTGTGCCATATTGACGTGCGATGGATTCCAGTGTGTCGCCTTTTTTAACAACATGGGTGCGCACCCTTGCGTTATTTGCCTCTGCTTTCGCTGTGCTGACTGCTTTGCCTGCGATTTGGGGCGCGCGCGAGGCACTCGGTGGTGCTAACTGAATGCCTTGGCCGGCAGGCCCGGGAATCATCAAGGACTGGTCACTGGCACTTCTTATGTTTGGCGGGATGCGGTTTGCTTCTCGCAGGCGTGATTCTGAGACACCGAATTTATTGGCAATTGAGCTGAACGTTTCGCCTTGTTGTGCTTCGTAGACCTTCCAGGACGATAGCTCGCCTTTGTATTCAGCCAAGTTGGCATTAAAAATATCGACTTTATCCTTGGGCAGAATGACAGCGTGCTCTTCGATTGCTGAAATCAGAGCTTGATTAAAGGAAGGGTTGAGCGCTTTGAAGTCATCGAGCGGCATTTCAGCGAGCTCGGCCGCGACATTAAAGTCAATATCGACTGATTTTTTGACGGAGACAAAGTAGGGTTCGTTATCGACTTGCGGTAACAATACAGCGTATTTTTCTGGATCACCAACTATGTTTTTAATCGCCTGTAGCTTAGGAACGTAGTTGCGGGTTTCGTCGGGCATATTTAATGACAGGTAGTCAGTTGGCTTGCCTGCTGCCAAATTACGCGTCACGGCGCGCTTAACCGAGCCTTCACCCCAATTGTAGGAGGCGAGTGCTAGATACCAGTCCCCCTGAAATTCAAATAAGTACTCCAGGTAGTCGAGTGCTGCATTGGTTGAGGCAATCGGATCGCGTCGTTGATCGTGCCACCAGTCCTGCTTAAGTTTGAATTGCGTCCCGGTGCTTGGGATAAATTGCCAGAGTCCGGCGGCCTTGGCCGAAGAGTAGGCGATCGGGTTGTAAGCGCTTTCTACGAAAGGCAGGAGTGCCAACTCGGTAGGTAAACCGCGGCGATTGATTTCGTCAACGATGTAATAAAGATATTTGCCTGCGCGCGTTGCCATTCTTTGCATGGCCTCGGGGTGAGAGGCGTAGTAAGCCGTCCACTTATCAACAAGAGGCGTGTTCAGGTTAGGGATTGCGTAACCACGTCGAATTCTTTCCCATGCGTCCAAGGGCGGGACGGTCAGGTCGATGGTGCGCGAGGTATCCTCAGCCGTGTAGCGGCCATCTTTGGACAAGCCTGCACAGCCTGCTAAAACAAGCAGACAAAGAATGGGAGCAAAACGCAAGTAATTAAAAAAACGCATCAACACATCAACGAAAATTATTTTTCCACTCTCTCAGCGCGGCAAATACCTCGACCGGTGCCTGCAGTTCGCGCTGCGACCAGGTCGCTGCGGCTTGCGCTACATCGGGATGTGGCGCGCGCATGAAAGGGTTACAGGCCAACTCTTGCCCAATCGTGCTTGGCAGGGTTGGTATCCCCTGATTACGCTGCGCGGTGGCGATCTTTTGCCAGCTTTGCAGCTCTTTGTTACCGGGCTCAACAACAGACGCCCAGCGCATATTGGATAACGTGTATTCGTGGGCACAAAAAACTCGTGTGTCCCTGGGAAGTGCAGCGAATTTTGCCAGAGAAGTCATCATTTGAGCGGCTGTTCCTTCAAAAAGTCGCCCGCATCCAGCAGCAAACAGTGTATCTCCACAAAAGAGAATAGGGGTGTTTTTGAAGTGTCCATAATAGGCGATGTGCCCGGCGGTATGACCCGGTACGTCCAAAACTGAAAGACTGAGCCCCAGTGCCTCATCATTGACCTGATCGCCTTCTTTGAGCGAAACGTCACAAAAGGGGAGTTTTTCGCCTGCCGGACCATATACGCCTGCATTTGTTGCCTGAATCAGCTCGACAACTCCTCCAACGTGGTCCTGGTGGTGGTGAGTGAGTAAAATGGCGGTTAGCTTGAGCTGGTGGATGGCGAGCGCCTCCAGTACAGGCCCTGCCTGACCCGGATCAACCACAACGGCCTCGTGACCATTGCTGATCATCCAGATATAGTTGTCCTCAAAGGCGTGGATAGCAGTAATCCCTGGGAGATCTTTTGCGGCAGAATTTGGCAGGTTTGGCATTATTTTTATATTTCCAGGAATAGCGTGGCAATTGCAGAACACCCCATTGTAGATCTGGAGAGCTGGTTACGCAGCGATATCGGCCAGTACATGCTGGTTTGGGAGCGTGCAAGGTTTGACGCGCTTGTCGCGGATGCCTTTGGTTTCAACGCCCTGCAGGTGGGGATGCCTGGGTTGGATATGCTTGATCAGAACCGAATTGCTTTCAAAGCTTATACGGGGCCTCAGTTGCCTGATTTAGCGTGCGCTGCGCAATGGCAGAGTGTGGTGTTGTCAGAGGCGGAATTGCTGCCTTTTGCTTCCCAGAGCATCGATTTGCTGGTTTTACCCCATGGTTTAGAATGCGCCGCTGATCCACATCAGGTCTTGAGGGAAGTCGAGCGTGTGCTGGTTCCTGAGGGCCGTGTTGTTATTTCCGGCTTTAACCCCTGGAGTTGTTGGGGGGTACGCAACAGCACCCCCTATATGAAACAATGGCTGCCCTACCCGTCAAAGACGCTGGTATCTCTGCCCAGACTAAAAGACTGGTTAAAACTTCTTTCATTTGATATTGATCGCGGACACTTTGGTTGCTATATTCCGGCAATTTCTTCTAAAAAGTGGATTGACCGATTTTCTTTTATGCAGCATGCCGGCGATCGGTGGTGGCCCTATTTTGGTGCGGTGTACGTTGTCTCGGCAGTTAAGCGCGTGCCCGGCATGCGTATGCTCACCCCAGGTTGGAAAAGCAAGCAAAAACGCATGGCGGGTCGTGCTGTCGCGGCGAGTCTCTCCACGAATAATGAGTTGCCCGTTAAACACGGTCAAGAGTCAAACAACTGAATTGTGAATATGCAAACAGAAGATCAAGTAGAAATATGGACCGACGGCGCCTGTAAAGGTAACCCGGGAGTAGGTGGCTGGGGCGTACTGATGAAATTTGGTCAGGTCGAGAAAACCTTGCACGGTGGCGAGATGATGACGACCAACAACCGCATGGAAATGATGGCGGTGATTGAGGCCTTGACAGCCTTAAAGCGTCCTTGTCAGATCAAACTCAATATTGACTCCCAATATGTCATGAAAGGCATGACCGAGTGGATCCATGGCTGGAAATTGAAAGGCTGGCGTACAGCAGACAAAAAGCCTGTTAAAAATGCTGATCTCTGGCAACAGCTCGACGAACAGGTCAAAAGACATGAGATCACGTGGCGCTGGGTAAAAGGACATGCTGGTGATCCTGGTAATGAACGTGCCGATTTATTGGCTAATCGCGGCGTCGAAGAAACCCGCACCCGTCAGGCATAAGGCAAAGCATGCGTTGGATTATCTTAGATACTGAAACAACCGGCCTTGACCCGGCCTATGGTCACCGCGTCATTGAAATTGGTGCCGTCGAAGTGGTCAATCGCACCATCACCGGTCGCGATTTTCATACCTATTTGAAGCCAGACCGAGATAGCGATCCGGGTGCGTTAAACGTGCATGGACTGACAACTCAGTTTTTGTCGGACAAACCGCTCTTTCAAGAAAAAATTGACGAGTTCCTGGCCTTCATCGAAGGTGCGGAGTTGATCATTCACAACGCGCCTTTTGATCTTAAATTCCTTAATTCGGAATTAGCCCGGATCGGACGTGAACAGGTGACGACTTTTTGTGATGGCGTGACTGATTCGCTGGTACACGCCAAAACCTTGCATCCGGGCAAACGTAATTCGCTCGATGCCCTGTGTGAACGGTACGGTATTTCAAACGCGCACCGTCAGTTGCACGGCGCATTACTCGACTCGCGCTTGCTTGCCGAGGTGTGGCTGGCGATGACGCGCGGTCAGGACAGTCTGATGATCGATAACTTTGAGGTGCCTGCAACCGAAGGCACCGCAGCGATCGCGCATCAAAAGGACTCTCTCAGCCTGCCCGTGATTTTGCCAAGCGCTGCAGATCTTGAAGCCCATGAAAAATATCTGGCTGCGCTGGATAAAGCGGCTAAGAAAGATTGTGTTTGGCGACAATACGAGCCGAAGCACTAACTCAATACGCTCAGCGTTTTTCGTTTAATCAACTCAAAATCAATCTGCGCACCCAGACCTGGCCCGGTCGGTGCGTGCACCATGCCATCCGCATCGATTTCGATATCCTGAATCAAGCCATATTTTTGTGATTCCGAAGGCAGCAGCACTTCAAAAAATTCCGTATTCTGCAGCGCCATGATGACATGGAGATTCGCGAAATTATTCAGCGAATTGCCGCCGTGATGGACCTCGTAATTCAGATGGAAGGCTTCGGCCAGATGTGCGGTTTTCATCAGTGTCGTGATGCCACCCTTGATGGCTACATCACCGCGCAGAAAGTCGGTCGCACGCTCTTTGATCCATGGCGTGTAAGAGTCCAGCCCGCCCGCTGGGGCCTCGGTAGCCATGATGGGGATGGTCAGGTGCTTTTTTAATTCAACATAGTTGTATATATCGGCGTCGGCAAGCGGGTCTTCGTACCAGTAGTAACCCAGCTCTTGTATTGCCTGGCCAACACGTAGCGCCGCCGGATAATCGTAACTCCACACAGAATCCAGCATCAGCAGGTAATCATCGCCCACGGCTTTGCGGACGGCTTCGCAGACCTTGATGTCTTGTCGCCAGACTTGTGGCGGATGGATCTTGTAGGCGACGAGATTCAGTGCTTTGTAGTGTTGTGCTTCATCCGCATAAGCGCTTGGGCTCGCGAGTACCGCAGAGCTGATGTACGCAGGGACTTTGTCCCGATAGGAACCCAGTAGCTGGTGAATCGGGAGCCCGGCAATCTTGCCCGCGATATCCCAGAGTGCAACATCGACTGCGCCGATGGAGCGAACAGTTGTGGTTCTTGAACGTTTCCACATTGCTTTGTACAGGCGCTCTCGGTCTAGTGGATTTTGACCCATGAGGATTGGCTTGAGGTATTTGATCAGGCCTGGACCATCCATGTCGGCAGGGTAAAAAGCAGAACCTAGAAAGGCGTGGCCTGTCTGGCCTTGATCGGTCGCAATGCTGAGCAAGCCTAAGGTACTGCCTCCTGAAAATTTACCGGTATGCGCGCCATAGCTAGTGGCTGGGATGTCATCCCAGCTAAATAAGGTGAGTGTGACGTCTGTGATTTTCATGGCGTTATGTTGTCAGGAGTTTATTCAATTTTGATATCAGCGTCTTTGACGACTTTGCCCCACTTGGCGATTTCACTTTTAATCATGTTCGCGAAACCCTCGGGTGTGCTTGCGACGACTTCAACACCCTGATCGTTAAAGCGTTTGGTGACTTCTTCGCTTTTGTAAATAGCGGCTAGCTGCTGATTGACCTGATCTACGATTGCTTTGGGTGTACCTGCAGGCATCTGCAGACCAAACCATACGTTAACTTCGTATCCTGGGACACCCGCCTCGGCTACGGTTGGTACGTCCGGGAATAGTGGCGAGCGCTTTAGTCCTGTCACGGCGATGGGTGTGACGCTCCCCGCCTTAAGTTGGGCCATGATGTTGGGAATATTGTCGAACATGATGTCGGTATCGCCCCCCATCAGCGCAGCGACGGCAGGTGCGCTGCCTTTATAGGGGTTATGGATGAGTTTTGTGCCCGTCATTCCCATGAATAATTCCATCGACAAGTGGTTCGAAGAACCCGAGCCGGTCGATCCATAATTCAGTTTGCCGGG
>CAIPID010000094.1 GCA_903865015.1 uncultured beta proteobacterium
ACCAATATCTGCGATCCGCTGAACCATTGCGGGCGAAGCCATGACTTTCATGACTTCCGCATGGAGGCGTGTCACGATATCCTGAGGCGTGCCTGCTGGTAAAAACAGCGCATACCATTCGTACAGATCAAATCCAGGGAATCCTGATTCGGCAATGGTTGGGATATCTGCCAGCGAAGCGGGACGTTTCGCACCTGTCGTAGCAATTGCGCGTAATTTATCGGTACGCACGTAAGGGATGGTCGAGGTGGGGCTGTTGATCAACATTTGAATGTGGCCTGCTAACAAATCGGCGAGTGCCGGGCCACCGCCGCGATAGGAGACTTCGGTGATGTTGACGCCGGCAAGTTTAATCAGGTATTGCATGGATAACTGACCAGAGGTGAGTCCGCCTGGGGTTCCGTAAGCAAGTGTTCCGGGTTTTTCTTTAGCCAGTGCGATCAATTCCTGGACTGTTTTCACAGGAACATTTGGATTGACTGTCAGAAGTCCTGGCATGAGCGCCAGCATTGCCAGTGGGATGAAATCCTTTTTTGAATCGTAAGGTAAATTTTTGTTGATATAAGGATTGATCGAGTGCGCGCTGATAAATAAGCCAATCGTATATCCGTCTGCAGGTGACTTTGCGACTTCCTGAGTGCCGATGATGCTGTTGGCGCCTGGTTTGTTTACAACGACAACAGGAACACCAAGCGCCTTGGATAGCTCGGGTGCAATTGCGCGCGACAACACGTCAGAGGTGCCGCCCGGTGCGAATGTCACAACGATTCGAATCGGCTTGTTTGGCCAAGGTTCAGCGCTCAGGGCAAAGCCTGGAGCAATTAGGCTGCTCACCAATAGCAGTTTCGATATAAATTTTTTCATGATGTCTCTGTCGTTATTTTTATCTAAAGCTAGTACTCTGGGTAAGCCTCATTCGTTGATGTTAAAGAATGAGGCTTTTAAAGCTAAGTGATCAACCCTTTTTAACTAATGGGCAAACACTTTCAGATAATGGACGGAAAGCCTGATCGCCAGGAATCACGGCATTGATTTTCAATAGATCCCATTCGCCTTTTGACTCAGAGGGTTTTTTTGCTTCTGCGAGGTACATGTCATGCACCATGCGACCATCAGCACGAATTTTTCCATTCTTTGCAAAAAAGTCATTAATCGGTGCTTCTTTCATTTTTGCCGATACTGCGTCGGCATCTGTTGAACCTGCAGCTGCAATGGCTTTCAGGTAGTGCATGGTCGCTGAGTAAGCGCCTGCTTGCACCATGGAAGGCATACCTTTGTGACGTGCGTAAAATTTGTTCGCGAAAGCGCGGGTTTCGTCGTTGTAGTCCCAATAAAACCCATCTGTAAATTGAAGACCTTGTGCGGCTTTCAAACCCAGTCCTTTAATGTCGTGCAAAAAGACTAAGAGAGTGACGAGTTTTTGTCCACCTTCGGTAATGCCAAATTCATTTGCCTGACGAACAGAGTTCTGCGTATCTGTCCCCGCGTTTGCAAGTCCGACAACCTTAGCTTTTGACGCCTGGGCTTGTAATAAGAATGAGGAGAAGTCGGGCGTGTTGAGCGGCGCGCGCACAGAGCCTAAAACTTTACCGTTATTTTGTTTGACAACATCTGCGGTATCTTTTTCGAGGGCTTGACCAAAAGCGTAATCGGCTGTGATGAAGAACCAGCTGTCACCACCAGCTTTTGTGACTGCGATGCCCGTGCCATGCGACAACGCGTAGGTATCATAGACATAGTGGATGCCATAAGGTGAGCAATCCGCGTTGGTCAGGGCCGAAGTTGCGGAACCTGCGAAAATAGTAATCTTCTTTTTTTCAACGCCAATGCGCTGTAAAGCAAGAGAGGCTGCTGAATCGGTGGATTCGATAATCATGTCCACATCATCGCGGTCATACCATTCACGCGCGCGTGCCGAAGCGATATCAACTTTGTTCTGATAGTTTGCTGAGAGTACTTCGATAGGACGGCCAAGTACTTTCCCACCGAAATCTTCGATCGCCATATTTACAGCCGTTACCATGCCAGGACCACCGTGGGCGGAATAAATACCAGACATGTCAACCAATGCACCGATGCGAACAGGTTTTGGAGTTTGTGCGGATGCGCATGAGGCGAAAAGCGCCGCAAAGGATAGTGCTGCAAGTGAGGTAAGTTTGAATTTCATAGTTTGCTCCAATAAATTTTTTGTTTTAACTATTTTGTCCTTTGGGACAGGTGCTTTAAAAAACTATTTTAAAAATTCTGAAGTGTGTTGTCCGAGCGCTGGGCTTGAATCAAACTTTATATCCGCCAGAAAATTTTTACTCACGGAGGTGGGGAGGGCAGTGATAGATGGGGCACTTCCATTGTCGCTGCGAATGCTTCGCTCAAACAAACCTCTGGATTGGAAGTGCGAATCTTGCACGGCATTTTCAAGCCCCACAATCTCCGACACGCAGGCATCAATGTGAGTGAATTTCTCCATCCAGTATGAGGCCGTGTGCCCAGCAATAATTTTAGCGATACTTGCTTTGACAAGTGCTGTATTTTGTTCGTGATGCAGTTCTGACGCACCGATGACCGAAAGAAAATTCGCCCAGAATTTTTCTTCGATCGGTGCGCATGCGAGATGTTTATTATCTGCTGTCTGATATACCTGATAGCGAGGACTGCCTCCGGTGACCAGATCGCTGCCGGGCGTAGGCCAGAGATTTGCCGCCCAGCCATTGCCAAGGCCCCAATACATCAAGGGGAACAGATTGTCAGACATGGAAACATCGATATGACATCCAGCGCCATCCTGATCCCGCTTGCGTAAACCCAGCAGGATATTCATTGTCGCTGGATAGGCACCGCCTGCAAGATCGGCTGTCAACATGGGTGGTAAGGATGGTTTACCATTATCATCGCCCGTCAGATTGAGCATCCCTGTCTGTGCCTGATAATTGAGATCGTGCGCTGCAATCTGAGAATAGGGTCCTGTTTGACCGTATCCCGTGATGGAGCAGTAAATGAGTCGAGGATTGATTTTGGAAAGCGCTGTGTAACCCAAGCCTAATCTGTCCATGACCCCAGGGCGAAACTGTTCAACCAGCACATCGGCTTCGCGCACCAGCGACTCGATCTGCTTAATGATCTCCGGTGATTTAAGGTCCGCGACAACTGATTTTTTACCTCGATTCAACAGCGCAAAATTCACGCTGTCTGTGCCGAACTTAGGGGTGTAGGCGCGCATTTCATCACCCGCGCTGCGTTCGAACTTGATGACATCTGCGCCAGCCTCGGCGAGCATCAGTGTGCACATTGGTCCAGGGAGTAATGTGCTGAAATCGAGAACCTTGATGCCTTTAAGTGGCTGCATCGTCGTTTTCCAGAGTGTGTTTGATCCAAGCGTTGCGTGCCCGTCTAGCTGGTGCGTAAGCTTCCTGACCTAACTGCTCGTAGAGGTCCTGCGTGACCTCGTAGTGATGATGTAAACCTGTCCGATTGAGCAGGGCAATAGGGCCGTCCGGGTAGCCAAGTCCCAGTCTGAGTGTCAGATCCATATCGTTTGCGCTGGCTAAACCCTCGTCGAGTCTGCGCAGAGCCGCGTTGTAATAGGGGCGGATGAGTCGATTGAGAATACGGCCTGGAAAGTCACCGCATACAGATACGACTAGTCCCGCAGACTCGAAACAAGCACGTGCAGCGCTGAGTGCTTGATCAGAGGTAAAGGGCATGCGCACCAATTCGACCAGATTGGTGGGTGCGTCTTCACCTAGCCGAAAACGTGCAAAGCCGACGACGTTTTCCGGACCATAGTCCTGATCGATATGCACACCCAGACATTCATTTCCTAATTCGATCGCGACAAAAGATGCATCCGCTGTCTGATCCATGGACTCTTCGAAAGCCGCAGCCGCCTCTTCACCAATAAAAACCAGACCAGCACCATCTTTGCTTGCGTTAGTAAAAAAAGCGTGGGCTTCGGGAAATGAACGTGACTCGCCAGCTTGGATAATCTGATAGGCCATTTTCATGCTCCAAAAATTTTGTTGCTGTCGTAGGTATGAAACCCTTGACCTGACTTTCGGCCAAGACGACCTGCCCCGATCATGCGTTTAACCAATGGCGGGCATGCCGCTCTTGGCTCGTGCGTGAGGCCATGCATTGCATCGCAGAGAAGTAGTTGCGTGTCCATGCCAACCATATCCAGTAGCTCGAGAGGTCCGAGTGGATAGCCTAGTGCTGTCTTGACAGCCAGATCAATATCACTCGGCGTGGCGACGCCTTGATCCACCATATTGATCAC
>CAIPID010000095.1 GCA_903865015.1 uncultured beta proteobacterium
AAGATTATCGATTTGGCTGCAGACTTTCGTCTGCAGGATCTTAAGGTTTTTGAGCAGTGGTACAAAATCCCTCATACTTGCCCGGATGTGCTGGCTGACGCGGCGTACGGACTGGTTGAGCTCAACCGTGCCGCCATTGCCAACGCTTCTGTGGTTGGTAATCCTGGCTGCTACCCCACGACCGTGTTGCTCGGTCTGGCTCCGCTGCTCGGTGGCGCACCCTTGATCGATACGACAGATATCATTGCTGACTCCAAGTCTGGCGTGAGTGGCGCTGGCCGTAAAGCAGAGGTTTCGACACTGTTTTCCGAGGCAAGCGACAATTTCAAAGCCTATGGTGTCGCCGGCCATCGCCATCACCCTGAAATCAAAGCTCAGCTCGATAAGCTGGCTGGCAGCGATGTCGGATTGACGTTCGTTCCGCATCTGGTGCCAATGATTCGCGGCATGTTCAGCACAATCTACACACGGATACTCCCCGAAGCCCGCGACGTTGATTTCCAGGCGCTGTTTGAGTCGCGTTACGCGAATGAGCCTTTTGTGGATGTGATGCCTGCAGGCAGTCTGCCAGAGACACGCTCGGTTCGCGCATCCAATACCTTACGGATTGCATTACAGCGTCCGGGTAATGGTGATCGGTTGATTATTTTGGTTGTGCAGGACAATCTGGTCAAAGGCGCCGCGGGTCAGGCGATTCAAAATATGAATTTGATGTTTGGTTTACCTGAGACGACTGGCCTCAATCACGTCGCAATTCTTCCCTAAGTGCGTTTGCCGATGGCTGTATCTGTGCGTGGTACGTTGATTGGCTGGTTTGCGGCAGCGCTCCTGTTGGTCGCAGTGGGAGCCTTAGTGGGTGCATTCATTGCTCAGCGTCCCGGTGCTGAGTCGGCAGCGCTACAGCTGCGCTCGGATCGTGTGGCGCAGTCGCTTGCACGCAGCGAGTTTGATGCGCAATTGCAAGCTGCCCAGTCGCGTATTGAGCAGGCTCAAAGCGAAATCGTGATCGAACGCGCAGCGCGGGCTGAACTGGAAAAAAACCTGTCTGACAGTCAGCGTGATCTGGGGCGCCTGAAAGACCATCTTGCCTTTTACGAACAACTCCTACCCCCTGGTCCTCAGGGCGCAATTGATTTGCGAGCAGTTGATATTGCGTTGCAGGGACGTGCGCTTTCTTATCGCGTGCTTTTGATGCGGAGTGGTAAACCCGGCGAGCGATTTAACGGGCGACTGGAGTTTGTCGCAATTGGTCGCCAGAAAAACAAAGAGATCACGCTTGTATTGAGTGCGTTGCAATCTACATCTCCCACAGCGGTAGTCGGACAAGATATCCAAGAAAAAACCGTCTCCCATGGCGCAACTGCAGAGCTATTCAAACTTGATTTTGAGCAGTTTCAGCGTGTTCAGGGCATGCTGGCTATCCCGGCGGACTTTGAGCCACAATCTGTCACCGTCAGGGTGCTGGATGGCGATATTGTCCTTGCCTCCAGAAGGGTTGATCTTTAAAACAGGCTAGGGTTTGCGATATACTTGAGCAATGTAGTCAAGTATGGCGTTGAATGCCGATTGCGATGCAATAACAAGGCGCAGCGCTGAAAAAGGAGTCACTCATGAATACCGTCACCGAAACAGTTAATTTGCAGGCGCCACCTACGCCTATTATTTTTACCGACTCCGCTGCAGCTAAAGTCAAAGACTTGCTGATCGAAGAGGGTAACAACAACCTCAAGCTGCGCGTGTTTGTGCAGGGCGGCGGGTGCTCGGGCTTTCAGTATGGTTTTACCTTTGACGAAGACGTCAACGATGACGACACCACGCTTGAGAAAAACGGCGTTGCCCTGCTGGTCGACCCGATGAGCTTTCAGTACCTGGTTGGTGCAGAGATTGATTACAAAGAAGACATCGAAGGTTCGCAATTCGTGATTCGTAACCCGAATGCTACGACAACCTGTGGCTGCGGCTCATCGTTCTCGGTATAACCACCATCGGTTGACCTTGTTGTAGTTGTCACTTAAATTGAAAGCTCATCCACCGGATGAGCTTTTTTTTGAGGTGATTTGCGTTGAGTAAAACAGAAACTAAAAACAATGCCAGGTTGACTGCATCACGCGATCAATTACAGACCCCTCGTCGCAGATTTCTTAAGCAGGGCAGCGCAGCTCTTGCGTCACTCGGTTTGGTGTCTCGACAGGCTGAAGCGCTCCCCACAGGTACACCTGTGCCCGGAGGTGTGGTCGCGGCAAGTACAACCAATAGTGTGTCAACCGCAGCCTTGCAGGGCTACAACATCGTCTTTGTACTGGTAGATCAGGAACGTTATATGGGCAGTGGCTGGCCTATTGCGCTACCTGCACATGAGCGACTCAAACGCACGGGCGTGTATTTTGAAAACCACCATATCGCCTCTGCTGCCTGCACTTCTAGCCGCTCTGTCATCTATACCGGGCAGCATATGCCGATTACAGGGATGTTTGATAACGCAGGGATGCCATACATGGCGAGTATGGATCCTGTTAAGACACCTACGATTGGCCATATTCTGCGCTCCATGGGGTATTTCACGACCTACAAAGGTAAATTTCATTTGAACAACGACATGGCGATGGCTAATAGCCCAAACCATTTCACACAATTGTTCGAAGGACTCATGGATCAGTATGGGTTTTCTGATTTTGACGGGATGGGTGACTTTATCGACGCCTGCCGTGGTGGCTACCAGTACGATGCCACCGTGACCGCGAAAGCAATCACGTGGTTAAGGACCTCCGCACACAAACTCAATCATCAGGGGCAGCCTTGGTTCATGGCCGTTAATCTGGTCAATCCGCATGATGTCTTTTGGATGAACACGGATAAGCCTGGTCATCCAGTCCAGTCTAAACAGGCAAAGATGGCCATTGCCCCGGCACCTGAGCACAAGCTCTATCAGGCCAAATGGCCTGGCGTACCTTTACCGGCGACTCTCAATCAATCTTTGACGGCACCAGGGCGGATGCCAGCGCACAATTATTTTCAACAGAGCAATGATGTTGTTGTCGGCAAAATCCCCAACGAAACAGATCGCTGGAAAACCTATCAGGACTACTACTTTAATTGCATTCGTCAGTCGGATGGTGAAATACAAAGTCTGCTCAACGAGCTGGATGATCAGGGGCTGACCGAGAACACGATTGTGATTTTTACCTCGGATCATGGTGAGCTCGGCGGCTCGCACGGCGGCATGACCAATAAAGGTGACTCGGCGTACGAGGAACAAAATCATGTGCCTTTGCTCATCGTGCACCCAAAGGTTCAGGGAGGTGTCAGTTGTAAATCCGTCACGTCGCATCTTGACTTGGTACCCACCATCATGGGATTGACGACCCGCGACAAGAAACTTGCTAAAAAATTCACACCAGCATTGAAGGGTAAGGATTTTTCCGCAGCGCTTACGCAGCCGCAAGCGATGCAAGGTGATGCGATCCGTCCTGACGGAGCGTTGTATTGCTATAACTTATTACAGTTGCATGACCCCGGCTTTACAACGGCACTCTACGATGTGCTGATGAATAAGGCGATCGCAACGGATCAGCGTTTTAAAGCGATTGAGCAGTTCCCTGTGCAATGGGATTTGCGTATCGGGATTCGGAGTGTGCGTGATGAGCGCTATAAATTCAGTCGCTACTTTTCGTTTAAAGAATTCAACACGCCAACGACGTTTGAGGCGCTGACTTCGAAAAACGATCTCGAGCTTTACGACCTGCAAAACGATCCTCAGGAGGTCAATAACCTAGCGCTGGATCTTGTTAAAAATAAAGCCCTGATCCTCACGATGAACCAGAAACTGAACGCGTTGATTGAGTCAGAGATAGGTGTTGATGATGGATCTTTTTTAAAGTTTTCCAAATGGATTAACTGGACTGGTAAAGAGGTAGTGAACTCATGAGCTCACGTCGCGATTTTCTTAAGGTATCGGGGGCGTTGAGTGCCACGGCTCTGACGACAGAGGTCTGCGCGGTTAATCAAGGGGTAAAGCAGGGCACCTCGCAGCGTACAACGCAAAGCACTAATAATATTCCGGCTATTACAGGAGGGAGTCAGTCCGTATTTCCCTCAAAGGATGCACCCGGCTCAAACGAGGGTGGCTACAACATTTTGTTTATCCTGACCGATCAGGAGCACTACATGGGTGAGGGGTGGCCTATTCCCTTGCCTGGGCACGAGAGGCTGAAACGTACAGGTACTTATTTTGCCAATCACCACATCGCCGCCGACATGTGTTCGGCTTCGCGTGCGGTGATTTATACCGGCTTGCACATGCCCCACAACGGTGTTTTCGATAACGCAGGTGTGCCTTACATGAAAAGCCTGAGCCCTGAGTTGCCCACGATCGGCAAGATCTTGCGCAAGATGGGCTACTACACCGCTTACAAAGGTAAGTGGCATCTGAACGGCGCCATGGCCTCAGAAAATTCGTCGAGTGACATCCACGCCTTGTTTGAGTCCATGATGGACAAAGACTATGGTTTTTATGATTACACCGGTGTGGGGGATTTCATTGAAGGCGCTTTAGGTGGCTATCAATACGATGCGATAACTACTGCACAGGCCGCGCAGTGGTTAAAGGCCAAAGGTCAACCCATGACTGCGCAAAAGCAACCCTGGTACCTGGCGGTTAACCTTGTTAATCCACACGATGTCATGTGGGTCAATACGGATCAGCCTGGCGCGCCAGCAGAGCAAGCCAAGGACGCGATGTTGAAAATCGCCTTTCCACCAGACAATACGCAATACAAACAGAAATGGGATGAGGTGCCGCTCCAGTCTAGTTGGCAACAGCCTTTGGATGGCCCAGGACGTATCGCTGCGCACCGTATTTATCACGATGCCAATGCAATCCTGACGGGTATGATTCCCAACGAAGAATCTCGTGTGCGCGCCAGACAGAATTATTATTTCAATGCGATTCAGGATGCGGATCAGCAGATAAATTCGGTGCTCGACCAGTTGGATAAATTAGGGCTGACCGATAAAACCATTGTGATCTTTACGAGCGATCATGGCGATCTGTTGGGGAGCCATGGAGGGCTGTCAGGCAAAGGTACGACGACTTACCGGCAGCAGAATCACGTGCCGATGCTGATTGTTCATCCTGAGATAAAAGGCGGGCAGCGCTGTACGGAAACTACCTCTCATTTAGATATTGTGCCAACGGTCGTTGGCTTGACACAAAAAAATGCCAAGGCTGTCAGCGATACGATGTCCCGCATGAAAGGTCAGGACCTGAGCCCCTTGCTTAAAAAACCAGTCAATCCTGACTTCACGCAAAAGCGCGGTGGTGTGCTGTTTTGCTATAGCCAGCTGATGGTGCATGATCCAAAATTCACCAAAGAGCTTTACACCGTCGTGCAAGACAAGAGCATTTCACGTCTCGAACAATACAAAAAAATTGAATCATTCCCCGTGAACTGGTCACTGCGTGTTTGTATCCGGAGTGTGACGGATGAGCGTTATAAGTTCAGTCGTTATTTCCCATTTACGGGATTCAACACGCCACAGACACTGGATGAGTTGATCGCTAAAAATGATGTCGAGCTCTATGACCTGCAACAAGATCCGGAGGAGATGAATAATCTCGCAGCAGATTTCAACACACACAAGGATTTGATTGCGAAAATGAACGCCAAGCTCAATGCGCTGATTGCGCGTGAGATCGGGCGTGATGATGGTAGCTTTTTACCGCTTAAAGACTGGATCAACTGGGATCAGGCCGGGCCTGGACTGGTCAATATTTAGGCGGGCCAGGTAGCACCAAGAATTCGTGCCCCACGGGCACCGGTGACAGCAGGGTTGCCAACAGCTTTGCCCTGCTGGTGTGCCCAGGCCAGCCAGGCAAAGGCCAGTGCCTCGACGTCTTGTGTCGCGATACCAGCATGCTCTGTAGTGTGGACAGGGCAGGGCAGTCGTTGTTGCAGTTCTGCCATCAGTGCTGCGTTGCGCGCGCCGCCGCCGCAGACCAAAACATCGGCGGCATTGGGTGCGTATTTGTTGATCGCATCCGTGGCTGATTTGGCTGTGAGCGCGCGAAGTGTCGCTTGCACATCCTGTGGTTTGAATGGCGTCTGACCGCGGTTCACATCATTCATTCTGCTTTCAAGCCACCGGAGATGAAATAAGTCACGACCTGTAGATTTGGGCGCAGCGAGCAAAAACCAGGGTTCAGATTCGATCAGATGCGTAAGTAGTCCGTCCTGAATAATGCCGCAAGCCCCCCAGCTGCCGTCTTTGTCATAAGCTTTGCCAGTATGTATTTCACACCATAAATCCATCAATACATTGGCGGGACCCGTATCAAATCCAATCGGATTCTGACCAGGGTTGAGTACAGTTACATTACCTATTCCTCCCAGATTCAGGACGGCACGAGACTGCTCAGAGGCAAAGACGCCGGCATGAAACATGGGGACTAATGGTGCGCCCTGACCTCCCGCGGCGACATCGCGGCTACGAAAATCAGCGACCACGGCGATACCGGTGAGCTCGGCCAGATAGGCTGGGGCATTGAGCTGGATGGTGTATCCCTGTGCGGGTTGGTGTCGGACGGTCTGACCATGGGCGCCTAACGCTGCAATTTGAGAGGGAGCAACCCCTGTGCGATTCAGGATGTTATTGACGGCTTGTGCATAAACCTCAGCCAGTGCGTTCGCAGCGACAGCGCCACGCGCAAGCTCATCCGAGCCAGAGCTATTCAGTGAGAGGAACTCCTCACGCAGGTAATTTGAAAAAGCAGCTTCGCTACGAGCAATCACTCGGGGCTTACCGTAAGCGTCGAAAGAGGCGAGTACTGCGTCTGCTCCATCCATACTGGTTCCGGACATCAAACCAATATAGAGCGCTTCTTTCAATGTCGGGCTCAGGAATTAGCGACTAGCGACGCTATTTGAGTCAGGGACCGCATCCTGGAATTTAGCCAAGACCTGCAGTTGCTGCTTAAACGGAGCGACAGCCTGGGCAAATTTTTCGCGTTGCTCGGTACTCAGTGGCAGTGATTGAGGCATTGCCACGGCACTCAAAGGGTCAATAGGCTTGTCAGCGACACGGAATTCATAATGCAAGTGTGGGCCGGTCGCCCAGCCCGTAGCACCAACATAACCAATGAGTTGTCCTTGTGCGACTTTATCGCCTATTTTTAAACCATCGGCAAAACGGCTTTGGTGACCATAAAGAGTTGTGATTTTGCTGTGGTGCTTGATCACGACGGTATTGCCATAACCATTTTTCCAGCCAACGTGCTCGACTGTACCATCGGCTGTTGAATGAATAGGGGTGCCGCTAGGCGCTGCGTAATCAATTCCAGGGTGATGACCTGACCATGCTTGATAGCCAGCGATGGTCCGCAATCCAAAGCTAGAACTTATACGTGAAAATTTGATCGAGTTGCGTAAAAAAGCACCCTGCAGACTATCGCCATTCAGGTCGTAATAGCTACCTGATTTTCCGTCTGGGCTATACCAGATCGCACTGTATGGACGGCCATTATTAATGAATTCGAGTGCGAGCACGCGGCCGGTACCAACATTACGTCCTTCGTTGGTACGGGTTTCGTATATAACGCGAAACTGATCACCTTTTTTCAGACCACGCAGGAAATCAACTTTACTGCCCAGAACCTCAGCCATTTGCGAGGTGATTCCATCGGGAATCCCTGCCGCATCGGTTGTGGCAAATAAAGACCGCTCAATCGTTCCTACGGCGACTTCGGTATGGACCTCTGTAAGCTGCTCTATTTCCTGAGCCTTAAAGCCGGTGTCGGTTGTTGAAATCTGCAGCAGACGCGCAACGGATTTGCCATTGGATTCAACATTCGGCGAGTGGAAATACCGTATCCACAATAGCTGGCCCTGTTCGTTTGTCGCGGATTGGACGGAGCGCCCCGGGTAAAGTTTGTATACGGCTCGTGCGTTAGGGTCGCGCGCCATAAAGCTCAGCAACTCACTGTCAGCAATGTCCAGGCGTTTGAGTACCGTAGCCAGGCTGTCGCCCGCACGGATGCGAGTCTCGTGTACAAATGGTGTTACTGTCTGCTGTTCAGTGGTTTCTGGAGTGAAAGACTCTGCAGAAAGTGGAATCGGTACGATTTGCTGAACGAGCTTTTGTTCGGGAGGAAGGAGGGAGTCGCCTGAAGGCTGAACCATGCCGAGCGCAGCAGCACCCACACACAGTATGAGCGAAGAAGCGACGAGCACCCCTCGCAAAATGCCTTGGCGGTTGCCGTCTGCCTCAGAACTGATCGGGCTCTGCGAGGACTGAACCTCGCTGGAGGCCAGATTATTCTCTTGGCGCATGTATAAAATCCTGTGAAACTAGCTGACCCCCTCCAACCCTCTAACTTGGGCGCGTGGCGAGTCTCGCTGAGTTTGCGTATGATGTAAACCAACAACCATCTTAGCCGATTTGATCGCTTTAAGTACAAAAAAATACGATTTTCGACCCTAATTTATTCTTATTTCCATTATGTCTACGTCAAAATACACGATCACCGCCGAAGTTGAGTCTAACTTGCAGGTTGCATTACGAGGCTGTGATGAGTTGCTGGTCCAGTCTGAGTTTGTTCAGAAACTGGCGCGCAGCCATGCGACTGGCGTGCCATTGCGTGTGAAATTAGGCCTAGATCCTACTGCACCTGATATTCATCTCGGCCACACCGTTGTGCTGAATAAAATGCGTCAGCTGCAGGATCTTGGGCATACGGTTATTTTTCTGATCGGTGACTTTACCTCCATGATCGGTGATCCGTCGGGTCGTAATAACACCCGCCCGCCGCTCACGCGCGAACAAATCGAAGAAAACGCCAAAACCTATTACGCTCAAGCCAGCATGGTGCTGGATCCCGCCCGTACCGAGATCCGCTACAACTCTGAGTGGTGCGATCCGCTAGGCGCACGGGGCATGATCCAGTTGGCCTCTCGCTATACCGTGGCCAGAATGATGGAGCGTGATGATTTCACCAAACGCTTCAAGGGTGGGATTCCGATTTCAGTCCATGAGTTTTTGTACCCTCTGATGCAAGGCTACGACTCTGTTGCGCTGAAATCCGATCTGGAGCTGGGTGGCACCGATCAGAAATTTAATCTGCTGGTGGGTCGGGAATTGCAAAAGGAATATGGTCAGGAGCCACAGTGCATTCTGACTATGCCGTTGCTGGAGGGTACCGACGGCGTCGAAAAGATGTCAAAGTCCAAAAATAACTATATTGGTATTGGCGAAGCCCCCGAGTCCATGTTCGGCAAGCTCATGTCCATATCCGACACGTTGATGTGGCGTTATTTCGAATTGTTGTCTTTCCAGAGCCTAGATGCGATCGCTGCATTGCGCGCTGAGACTGAGTCAGGTCGCAACCCACGGGATGCAAAAGTCATGTTGGCCCAAGAAATTGTGACCCGCTTTCACTCCCGTCAGGCAGCCGAGGCCGCGCTTGCTGCCTTTGAAGCGCGTTTCCGGGATGGCGCTATTCCTGAAAATATCCCTGAAATCAATGTGTTAGGTGCGCCGATTGGGATTCTTAAGTTGCTGCGTGAAGCCGGTCTGGTGGCCTCGGGTGCTGAGGCACAGCGCAACGTGGAGCAGGGCGGAGTGCGTGTTGACGGCGACAAGATTGAGGACAAGGCGTTACAGCTTTCAGCCGGCACGTACGTATTGCAAGTCGGTAAACGTAAGTTCGCACGTGTCACGATCGCATAACCATATCGCATAACTAAGCACTACCGTCGCTGCCCGGACCCACCGCTCTTTGGGGCGGTACAATGTCGGATTCAAATTTGTGCATTTCTTTTGCCAGGACAAATCATGTTTGATCGTAACCTTACCCTTGACCGCGTCGACCCAGAAGTCTGGGCTGCCATCCAGAAAGAAGATAAACGCCAGGAACAGCATATTGAGCTGATCGCGTCTGAAAACTACGCGAGCCCTGCAGTGATGCAGGCCCAGGGTACGCAAATGACAAACAAATATGCCGAAGGCTATCCCGGCAAGCGCTACTACGGTGGTTGCGAGTATGTGGATATCGTCGAGCAGCTGGCGATCGATCGCCTCAAAGCCCTGTTTGGTGCCGAGGCCGCTAACGTTCAGCCGAATTCCGGTTCACAGGCCAATCAGGCTGTTTACTTGGCTGTACTCAAGCCAGGTGATTCAGTCCTGGGTATGAGCCTGGCCGAGGGCGGCCACCTGACACACGGTGCCACGGTGAATGCTTCGGGCAAACTCTATAATTTCCATCATTATGGCCTGGATGCCAACGAAGTTCTCGACTACAACAAAGTCGAAGAGCTCGCTAAAACCCAAAAGCCAAAGCTGATCGTTGCCGGTGCTTCTGCTTACTCGCTGCGTATTGATTTTGAGCGACTGGCTCGTATTGCTCGAGACAACGGCGCACTGCTGATGGTCGACATTGCTCACTATTCAGGTTTGGTCGCGGGTGGTGCATACCCCAACCCCACTCCTTATGCTGACTTCGTCACCTCGACGACACACAAATCGCTGCGCGGTCCGCGCGGTGGTGTCATCATGATGAAAGCTGAGCACGAGAAAATCATCAACTCAGCGATTTTCCCAGGTATTCAGGGCGGCCCTCTGATGCACGTGATTGCTGCGAAAGCCGTTGCTTTCCACGAGGCTTCGACCCCCGAATTCAAAGCCTACGCCGCACAGGTTGTTAAAAATGCCCAGGTGATGGCTGAGACTCTGGTCAAGCGTGGATTGCGTATTGTTTCTGGCCGTACCGAAAGCCACGTCATGCTGGTTGATTTGCGCGCTAAAGGCATCACCGGCAAAGAAGCCGAAGCAGTGCTCGGCGAAGCGCACATTACCGTTAATAAAAACGCCATTCCGAATGATCCTGAAAAGCCATTCGTAACCAGTGGCGTTCGGCTGGGTACGCCTGCGATGACGACGCGTGGCTTTAAAGAAGCAGAGACCGAGCTCACCGCTAATCTGATCGCTGATGTGCTCGACAATCCACGTGACGCAGCAAATATTTCCAAGGTACGTGATCGTGTCAATGCATTGACAGCATCGTTGCCGGTCTATCGTTAATCTATGAAATGTCCCTTTTGCGGGCATCCCGACACGCAGGTTGTCGATTCGCGCGGGGCTGATGAGGGTGATTTTATCCGTCGTCGGCGCCGCTGCGGTGCCTGCGACCGGCGTTTTACGACCTATGAACGTGCTGAACTCGCGATGCCCACCGTGGTTAAACGTAATGCCAGCCGTCATGAATACGATCCCTCCAAACTGCGTGCGAGCTTGTCGCTTGCTTTGCGTAAACGCCCTGTCAGCACCGAAGAGCTTGACGCGGTTGTGATGCGTATCGAAGAGCATCTCCTCACGAGTGGTCAGCGCGAAGTTTCAACCGAGATGCTTGGCGCGCTCGTCATGGATGAGCTCAAAAAACTGGACAAGGTTGCCTACGTACGCTTTGCCTCTGTTTATAAAAGCTTTGAGGATATTGGCGAGTTTGTGGATGCGATTCGCGAAATGCAGGGCCCACCGCTGCGACGTAAATCGTGAACCAGTCTGAATCCAATATATTAACGTCACACAATCCAGATCAGGATGTGTTTTTCATGCGTCAGGCGTTGGCGCTGGCTGAAAGCGCACTTTATGTACCATCGCCTAATCCACGAGTAGGCTGCTTGATCGTGCGCGGCTCGCAAATCCTTGGACAGGGCGCGACCCAGGCCGTAGGTAGTCATCACGCAGAGGTCATGGCGCTGCATGATATGAAAGCGCGCGGATTCGATGCCAAAGGCGCGACAGTCTTCATTACCCTCGAGCCATGTAGCCATCATGGCCGTACTCCACCTTGTGTCGACGCACTCATCGCAGCAAAACCTGATCGTGTGGTGTTCGCGCATTTTGATCCGAACCCGAGCGTGGCCGGACGTGGCATGCGTGCCTTGCGCGCAGCCGGGATCGAGGTCGCAGTAGGTGTGTGCGCCGATCAAGCACTAGAAATTAATCCAGGTTTCGTCTCGCGCATGACGCGTGGCGTGCCTTATGTGTGGATGAAAGTCGCGAGCTCGCTCGATGGTCGTACCTCGCTGAATAATGGCGTGTCGCAGTGGATTACCGGCCCCCAAGCCCGTGCCGACGGCCATCACTGGCGTGCGCGCAGTTGTGTCGTGCTGACAGGCATTGGTACCGTTCGTACAGACAATCCAAAAATGAATGTCCGTCACGTTGCGACATCGCGTCAGCCTCGTCGCGCAGTGATTGATCCAGGTTTTGAAATCGCAGAAGACGCAGCAATGATCGATGGCAACGAGGTCATCATTTTTACTGCCACCGAGCGCGCTGATAAAGCTGCGCGTCTGGCTGAGCGAAATGTACGCGTTGTGATGGTCCCAGAGGGCGAGCCCACCATTACGCGACCCCGCGGTCGCGTGGACATGCAGGCAATGATGCATTGGCTTGCGGCACATGATACAAATGAGGTGCATGTCGAGGCTGGTTTTGGTCTGAACGGCGCTTTGCTCGCGGCAGATTGTGTGGACGAACTCGTGGTCTATATGGCGCCCATGTTGCTCGGTGCGGGCAAGGGGATTGCTGACGTTGCGGCGCTCACCCATCTCGAAGACGCGCATAAATTTGAATTCATCGATGTTAAACAATTCGGTGCCGATATGCGGATGCGACTACGTGTCTCAGAGCATTGGCGCACATTGATGAAAAGTATCCATCTGCCGTAATTTTCCGTGCAGTCAAGATAGACAACAAGGATAGACAATATGTTTACCGGTATCGTCGCGGCAGTAGGCCGAATCGAAAAAATAGAATCTTTTGGCGGCGCGGATGCAGGGGTGCATCTGCAGGTCGATGCGGGCGGCTTAGATTTGAGCGATGTGGGTCTTGGTGACTCGATCGCGATTCAGGGTGCTTGCATGACAGTGGTTTCTAAAACCAAGTCTGGTTTCGCAGTCGATGTCTCACGCGAAAGTTTGCGTCTGACCATGGGGCTGGACTCTGTGGGTGAAGTCAATCTCGAAAAAGCTCTCCGTGTGGGTGATCAGCTCGGTGGTCACATTGTCTCCGGTCATGTGGATGGTTTGGGTGAGGTCGTGAGGTTCGAGCCTGTTGATGAATCCTGGGAGCTTGTCATCCGGGCACCCGCCTCACTGGCACCATTTCTCGCCTACAAAGGCTCGATCACTGTCAACGGTGTGAGCCTGACGGTCAATCGCGTGGATGATGTGGCTGATGGAACGCAATTCAGCATTAATTTGATTCCACACACCGTCGCGGTGACAACATTAAAAAACCTGAAAATCGCGCAGCAGGTGAATTTAGAGATCGATACGATTGCACGTTACGTGCAGCGCATGGTGAGTTACGAGACAAAATGACCACAGCCAACAAATCTGCAGCAAAAGACACCGCATTTACGACGCGCCCCGAAATCGTTGGTACTTTTGGGGTGGTTGCCTCCACGCACTGGCTCGCCTCGCAAACTGCCATGGGCATCCTCGAAAAAGGCGGTAACGCATTTGATGCCGCGGTCGCAGGCGGTTTTGTATTGCAGATTGTTGAGCCGCATTTAAATGGTCCCGGGGGCGAGGTCCCCATCATGCTCTGGTCCGAAAAAGAACAGCGCATGCGTGTCATTTGCGGCCAAGGCCCAGCGCCTGAGCTTGCAACCTGCGAATATTTTAAAGAGCGCGGCATGGAGCTCGTGCCTGGTATCGGGTTGCTGCCTGCGACTGTGCCTGGTGCCTTTGGCGCATGGCTCACGATGCTGCGTGATTACGGCACGATGACACTTGCCGAGGTGATGGCCCCCGCGATTGCTTATGCGCGGGACGGGTTTGTGATGCTGCCGCGTACCGTTCAAGCCATCCTCGCGGTTCAGAGTTTGTTTGTAAGCGAGTGGAAGGGCTCGGCCGATGTATGGCTGCCCGGTGGACAGGTACCTGAGCCCGGTAAATTATTTCAGTGTCCCGCAATCGCGAGTACTTATACGCGCTTGCTTGAGGAGGCGGCTGTAGTTGGTGCGGGCGATCGCGTGCGTACGATCGATGCTGCGCTAGATGTGTTTTATCGCGGATTTATCGCCAAAGAAATCGATCAGTTTTATACCCATGAGGCGGTGCGTGACACGACTGGCCACCGCAACACGGGTCTGCTGCGTTATGCGGATCTGGCTAAATGGAAAGCGACCTACGACGAGCCTTACACCGTTGATTTCGGACGCTACACGGTTGCCAAGTGTGGCCCTTGGTCTCAGGGGCCTGTGATGCTGCAGCAGCTTTCCATTCTCAAACACGCAGGGTTGGAAAAATTCGCCCCCGATTCATTTGGGTTTGTGCACACAGTTGCCGAAGCGGCCAAACTCGCGATGGCTGATCGTATGGCATGGTATGCGGATCCTGTGTTTTCAGATGTGCCGATGGCTGACTTGATTTCTGATGCCTATGGTCGTGCGCGTTTTGATCGCATAGGTGAGCTCAGCGCAAAACTCCTCGACCCCGGTAGTCCTGGAGGTCGACCAGTTAAATTGCCTGACCTGGAGGTTCCTGCTCGTACGCTCAAAATTTCTGACACGCGTTTTGGTGTGGGCGAGCCAACTTTTGCCTCGCTACCACCCATTAGTGAATGGGCTAAAAAAGAAGTCTTCATTGGCGATACCTGTCACATCGACGTGATTGATGCCGAGGGCAATATGGTTTCAGCCACGCCGTCAGGTGGTTGGCTATCATCGAGTCCTGCTATCCCCTCATTGGGATTTTCGTTAGGCACGCGCTTGCAGATGGTGTGGTTTGATCAAGGTGTGCCGGGTGAATTGCAACCAGGCAAGCGACCTAGCACCACGCTGTCACCCTCGATGGTGTTGCGTGACGGAAAGCCATATATGGTGTTTGGTACACCGGGTGGTGATCAGCAGGATCAGTGGAGTTGCGAGTTCTTTTTACGTCACGCGTTGTACGGGATGAATCTCCAAGAGGCGATTGAGTATCCCGCCTGGCATATTGACCATTTCCCGATTTCGTTTTGGCCACGGACATTACGCTATAACCAGATCACAATGGAGTCGCGATTCCCGGAGGCAACGATTGAGGCGTTGCGCCAAGCAGGACACGAGGTCAAAGTCGGCGCCGAATGGTCAGAGGGCCGTTTGTCCGCCTGCTCGCGTGAGCCTGGTTTAAATGGTGGGTTATTACTGAGAGCGGCTGCGAATCCTCGTGGCATGCAAGGCTATGCGGTAGGTCGATAATGATGTTGAAAAAAATTCTGCTTTCTTTTTGTTTGTTGATGTTTGGTATGGGCCCGAGTCTTGCAGCCTGGCCTGATCGCAACATTACATTGATCGTCCCCTGGTCGCCGGGTGGCTCGACCGATATCCTTGCACGGATGTTGGCGGATCATTTGACGCGGGCTCTTGGTCAGACTGTGATTGTCGATAATAAAGCGGGCGCATCAGGCAACATTGGCGCAAACGTTGTTGCCAAAGTCAAGCCAGATGGCTATACCTTGCTGATTGATACCATGAGCACACATGCGATCAACCCAGCATTGTTTGCGCAAATGCCCTTTAATTCAGAGACGGATTTCACACCGATTTCGCTGGTCGCGTTTGTCACCAATACGCTGGTGGTCAACCCCGCCTTACCGGTTAATAACGTTGCCGAGTTAGTAGCCTATGCCAAAGCTAATCCCGGCAAATTGAATTACGCCTCTGCAGGATCTGGTTCAACCAATCATATTAGTGCGGCGATGTTTGAGCTGGCAGCTGGCGTCCAAATGACGCATATTCCTTACAAAGGTGGCGCACCAGCAGTGCTTGATACTGTTGCCGGTCAGACTCAGGTCTTGTTTGGCGCGGGTACGCAGAGTTTGCCTCATGTCAAAACCGGCAAACTGAAATTATTAGCTGTGACTGAAAGTGCACGTTCGCCTCAGTTACCAGATACCCCGACAGTGGGTGAGACCTTGCCTGGTTATGAGTTAGGGGTCTGGTACGGTGCCTTTGGTCCCAAGGGTTTACCTAAAGACATCATAGACAGGTTAAATGCTGAAATAAATAAGATTGTTGCTTTGCCAGAGGTACGCGAAAAAATGGCTGCGATTGGCGTTGAGGTCGTGACCTCTACACCTGAAAGTTTTGCTAAAAAACTGCAGCAAGACACGGCAAAGTACACAAAACTCATTCGGGACCTGAAAATCACAGCTGAATGAGTGTTTTCACGGAAAGCCATAGTCTGCTAGAATGGCAGGCTGTCATTTTTACAGGTATTTCAGGTTTTTTGACTGATTACCGTAACGAATGCAACGGACAGGTGGCCGAGCGGTTGAAGGCGCACGCCTGGAAAGCGTGTATACGTTCATAGCGTATCGGGGGTTCGAATCCCCCTCTGTCCGCCAGCATCCTTGGAAGTTCAATGGGTTACGTGATAACGATACCAAGTTACCACCATTTTTCCCACGCTGCACCCGGAAAGTTGGGCATGGTTGTGACAGATTTAATCAATGTACAAATTTCAGAGCAACTCTGAAAGCTTCGCAGAAATCCTCTGAGAAATCTGCAAGAACAATCTGCCAGTGGTTTTTCAGACATCTTCCAGATATCTTCAAGAAAAGCTCAAGAACATCCCAAGTAAAACTTCGAGCATGATCATCTAGGCATGATTGTCATGGGTGTTCTGTATAGAAACTTTTATTCCATACCAAAATCAGTTTTCCATAACTTCTGTCGCAGGTGAT
>CAIPID010000096.1 GCA_903865015.1 uncultured beta proteobacterium
CGGTGTAAAACGCGTCCAAATTTTGCTCGGTTTAAACATACATTGTTTGAAGCGTTTAGTTTAATCACATCATCAATGAATGGGCATAGCCATGAAAATAGTTGTTGCAGTCGACATCGCAAAAACGCCTGTCACCCAAATAATAATTTTCCATGTTTGAGTGTTAATTGTCTTTGCTAATTCTTCGCGCATCAGACCCTCGTGCTTGGCCAGATCCTCGCGTGTAGCAAGCATCGGAATAATTGCTTCGATTTTGGAGATACGTGATTCCATTTGCTATCTTGCTCGAAATATTAAAGCGATATTTTACAAAGCGACTACACACAGAGATATAGAATTAACCCCAGATTTACTCTGTTTGAGCGAGAAAATTGTTAGCAAAAGTAACCGTGGAGAGTCAATCAGTCAGTCCTTTGATGAGCAAGTCTGTCGATAAGCACGTACTACAAAGAGCCAGCACTCAGTACAAAGCGGTCATCTTTTTTATTGTTTCTTTTACTTTGCCCCGTAGCTGTTCCGGCGCGAGCACTTCAACATCTGAGCCTTGTTTCAAAATATCCTGGATCAACTCCCAGTCCTCGCCGTAGGGGACTTCGAGCTCGTAGCTACCATCAGGCAATATTTTGCTGATCTGCTCAGGATGCCATGTTTCTTGCGCGACCCATTGAGCGCGGAAAGGCGTGAATTTTAATTTTGCGACCTGTCGATTTTTTCCATTAAAAATACCGTAGCTCGTCTCAAACATGTCCTTTAAATCTTTTGCCTCCACATCACGCGCAGGCTGTTCGGTCATTTGCGCACACGTGATTGCATCGACAGCAAAACTACGTAAATCATTGCGCAAGTGACAGTAGGCATCCAGATACCAATTGTCCCGGTAATAAATCAGATGCTGTGGCGAGACCTCGCGCTCGGTGGTCGTCCCGTGCTGACGGGCATAGTGATGAATCTTGATACGCTTGCGATTAATCAGGGCCTGTGCAAGCAGTTGAAAATATTCATTCTTTACCTTGCGCTGCCCCATGGGGACGATACGGATTCTGTTTGATGCTTCTGCAGCACTCCCGGTGCCCTCTTCGAGCAAGCCCTCTAGTCGGGCCTTAAAGGGTTTGACATGAGGTGCGAGCAATCCGCCAGGCTCAAGCTTTGAAATCATCTCGAGCATTGTCAGGACGGAATGTATTTCCTGCTCACTAAACCACACCCCCGGCAACTCAAAAGTCCGCGCGTTCGCCGGCTGCTGTGTCAACGCATAGCCACGCAACGAAGCATCCCAGGCGAAAGGTACGCCCAAGCGATCTCGCATATAGGCAAGATCGCGATTTAAGGTCGCGCGCGAAACCTCTAAGGCCTCTTGCATTTGTTTCATCGTGACCGAAGGCTTTGCCATCAGCATTGTCTGGATTTTGTAGAAACGCTCGGTACGATCCATTTGCCCTACCTTGTTTTATGCGTGATCCTACTAATTAACGATTAGCGTATCGCTCGCTAAGTTCTTTTTATCACGAATGCTTGTAATTCTGAGAATGATTGTTTGGAGGGTGCAGTCGCAGCGGCCTGTGAGATTTAATGTATTTGCAGCAAATATGTGGTGCTCGTATCCTGGGCGAATACATCAGCCGGCTTCGCGCCAGACGTAACCAGCCAAAACACCAAAACGAATAAAAATGGAAAGGTTTTTAAATTCATCATGTCTCCCGATGTAACCCTATTGAGGTAAGGTATGAAGACAGTATGCAAGAGGCAGTGCCTCACAGGATGAGGCACCGGAGAATTGAATAGATTGAAAATATTACGCAGGAGCGCGAGACAGTAGCAAGCTAGAAGAAATACGTGCCAACAAAGCTAATTTATATAGCGTGCAATAAAAAAGACCCCACCAAAAGATACGGTCATTACACTTGTTGCCCAAATAATCATTCGCCAACTCGCTGCTGCAATCTCAGTATGGATTAAGGCGGTTAGCTTTACATCGAGATTAGAGATTTTTTCACTCAACTTGCCGTCTAGTAAAGCCACATCTTCTTTTGTAGCAAGCGTCGGCAATATCGCCTCAATACGACTAATTCTGCTATCCATCCCCCCTCCCCGCACCAAATAAACAAGAACAATTTTAGTTTTAATTCGGTAGTGAGGAACGAAGAGAAGGATAAATTGATGTAAGCAAACATAACAATACAAAAGATCTACACGACTACTTCATTCGACCTACTTCACTCGATTTTTGCGAAACGAATTTTTCAATAAAATCTTACCGCCTTTAAACGTAAACACATCACAGCCGAGTACTTCTACTGCGACACCGTTCGCAGGCGTCCCAGTAAATACCCATTCAGACAGCCCCCGCTCGTCACTGACAAAATGTTTGTCATGACTCCATTTCGCATCGGGGAAATCCACCCATGCCTTGCTGAAACCCTTGCGGACCTCTTCATAACCACTAAAGCGTGTGCCACAGACGAGCGGCCCCATCCAGGTTTCAAACGCGCAATCAGGATGCATGTAGCTCATCAGTGCATCGATATCGTGATCATTCCACGCTTTGGCAAAGCCTGTTAATTGTTCAACTGTCACGCTCATGGGGTGTTCCTTATTAAATGATTAACTGAGCTCGGACAAACGTAACGAGCGATAGAGAAAGTCGGCGATGACAGGCTCAAGGTGACTCGTGACAGTCGGCTCGCCCCCTTTGTAAACCAGGCTGGAGGCAGGATAAAAATGCGTGCCGCCTGGCACCTCCCACAACTCATTCGTCACACCCCTCTGATCGAAATAAGCATGCGACTGCTCACCGAGTGCTTTCACATAATCCAGATCATTCTCACCCACTACGATCAATGCAGGCGCGTAGTTACGGCCGGGTAGGATCAGGCGCTTTGCTTCCTCCATACCCAGCATGCTCGAAAGTGCAACGACTGCGGCAGCGGATACATTTTTTGCATACGTTGCGCAGGCAGCCATTCGCGCACCAGCAGAAAAACCACCTACCGCAATTCTTGATTGATCGATCCCGTAGGTCGCAGCGTGCGCATACACGTATTCAAACGCCTTGCGCATATCGTCAAAGGCCGCCTCCATGCCAGACCACAACATCTCCGTCGTAGCCGGCTCCAGACCCAGTAATTTACGCACGTGATCCATACGCGTACGTTTAATGGTGGATTTATCCAGTATGACGTTGTTCACACCGGGATCGGGATCCTCTTGCACGAGTCGGTAGTCAATCGAAAACGTCACATAGCCACGTTTGGCAAACTCCTGGCAGTAAGTCGACACAGGGGTGTTGCGGTGACCCTCATTATCAAACTCGTCAGCCTCTTTAGAACCACGATGAAACGCGCCCCCGAAAGCCATAATCAGCGAGGGTCTGCCAACTGAGCCCAGGCTGGATTGCTCCTGAGCGGATGGCTCGGGCAGATACACATCCAAACATAAGGCTCGCTCACGCGGTGCAGTTGTATGGTGAATACCACCAACCCCGTACCGCACATCGCGCAGGATTTTGACGGTATATTTTTTATCGATAAAGTTTTTCATATTTAATCGTTTTTAGCGCCGGATTTACGGGCGATATCACCCCAGGTTTGTACGTCACGCTGAAACTGTACAGTCCAGGTATCTACTGTCCATGGCGGATCCGCAGGGATGGAGCCGCCAGAGATGATCTTTTCACGGATCTCGGGCAATGCAGAGACAGCGTTGATATCTTTATTTAGCCGTTCGGCTAACGCACGCGGCATATTAGCTGGTGCAAAAATAGCGTGCCAACCGACGGACTCAAAAGCGATGCCTGATTGTGCGAGCGTCGGCACATTCGGCAAAGCCGGAGAGCGCTTTGTACCCATAATCGCTAGCGCGCGGAGTTGGCCACTTTTAATCAGCGGAGCAATCGCGATCGCATCCAGCACAGCAAACGTCAACTGACCTGAGACAACATCTGGGATAGCTGCCGCACCACCCTTGTAAGGCACATGTGTCATTTTTACATTAGCCAGTTGTTTGATGCTCTCACCAACCAAGTGCGCAGGAGAACCATTACCAAAGCTGCCAAAAGTCACTTTCTCACCGTCCTTGCGAGCCAAGGCAATCAGGTCATCCATATTTTTTACAGGTGAGTCAGGACGCGTAACTAATATCAGAGGAACGGTAGCGATCTGTGTAATAGGGGTGAAATTTTTAACTGGATCGAAATTCAGGTTATCAAACACTGCCGGGGCAATCGCAAACGGTGCCGAGGTGATAAGCAAGGTGTAGCCATCAGCTGGTTGTCGAGCGACATAGTCGGCACCGATATTGCCACTGGCACCGGGGCGATTTTCGACAATGACGGGTTGTTTCCATTGCTCGCTGAGTCTTGCGCCGATCAAACGGCCAACGATGTCAGTTCCACCACCCGGTGGAAAGGGAATGACAATTTTCACAGGTTTGGTGGGGAAATTCGCCTGCGCAGAAGCATTTGCAGTCAACAGCGCGCTCGCAACCACAGCCAGGCCCAATAAGATTTTTCGCCTCATCTCTCATGCCTATTTTTCTTAGGAGTAAAGCTAGCTTAGTGAATAAGTTATTAACGTGCAATGAGCACTGCAGCAGAGGGCAAAATTGTGTAAGCATATGTACGCAACCGAACAATAAAAACCCACACCATCGATTAAGCTCATCATCATTCACATTGAGCCTTCACTAATAATGACAACGCCATGATCACCAGAATCTTATTCGTCCTGCTACTTGCCCTTAACCTTAATGGACCTCTCGCCATGGCCACAGAAGAACCACCCTATACCGCATCGCTTAAAGACGGTGATTTTGAGGTCCGTGAATATCCCTCGTTGATCGCAGCGGAGGTTACGGTCTCGGGCGAACGCAGCGATGCAATCAGCGCAGGGTTTCGTCTGCTCGCGGGATATATATTTGGAGGCAATACTAAAAAGCAAAGTATTGCGATGACCGCACCGGTGACACAAACAGCAACAGAAAGCGAAAAAATAGCGATGACCGCCCCTGTTACGCAAAGTGGTAGCGAGGCAGGATGGACCGTGCGTTTCATCATGCCGCAAGGCTATACGCTTGAAACGCTACCAACACCGAATGACCCAAAGGTCAAATTGGTGCCCTTAGCCCCTGCACGTTTTGCTGTTGTTCAATTTTCAGGCTTAGCCAAAGAACCGGACATCATTGAACAGACACAGCTGCTCAACGCATATATTACAAAACAAAAATTAACTCCAACAGGCCCCGCGACACTCGCGCGCTACGATCCACCCTGGACGCTATGGTTTTTACGGCGTAATGAAGTAATGATCCCGATTGCGAATTGAGTCAGGGAAAACACTTAAGCGCAAACCCACCTACTTTAAGTTCAGTTGAACAACGACAATGTAAGCATTAAGGTGACGTTACAAAACCAAAAATTACAAAAATCAAAAATACGGAGCAAGCATTTGTCGACTCAAGCCGTGTCAACTTTACTCAGTGTCAGGGATATCACCGTTCGCTTTGGCGGAATCGTAGCGCTTGATGCCGTTAGTTTCGACGTCCCGCGCAACAAGGTTTGTGGATTAATCGGCCCGAACGGTGCAGGTAAAACGACGCTTTTCAATTGTCTCAGCAGGCTCTACGCATATCAATCGGGCGACTTACTGTTTGACGGTCAATCCATCACCAATACAGCTGTGCATGAGATGCCTCGTATCGGTGTAGGCAGAACTTTCCAGAACCTGGCTATGTTTAAAACCATGACGGTCCGCCAAAACGTGATGGTCGGTGCACACAGCTGTTCCGATAAAGGCTTTGTTAGCAACATGTTGCATCTGCCATCTTCTCGTGCGGAAGAGAGGCGATTAATTGACGATGCCAACGCGCTCATGGACTACTTAAAACTCGCTGAATATGCGGACCACACAGTAGGCGACTTGCCTTTTGGTATTCAGAAACGGGTTGAGTTCGCACGTGCTTTAGCCGCAAAACCAAAAATGTTGTTGCTCGATGAGCCTGCAGCCGGCCTGAACCACACCGAAATGAACGACCTGGGCATCTTTATTCGCTCAGTCAGGGACGATATGGGTATTACCGTCCTACTCGTCGAACACCATATGAATCTGGTCATGGCGGTATCGGACTGGATCGTTGTTTTGAATTTTGGAAAAAAGATCGCTGAAGGAACTCCGGAACAAATCCAGCAACACCCGGAAGTGATCCGCGCATATCTAGGAGACGGCGACCGTGAAGCTGCTTGAAGCCGATAACCTATGTGCCTGGTATGGGCCGAATCAAGTTCTGTTTGATTTAAATTTCAACCTTGAAGTGGGTGGC
>CAIPID010000097.1 GCA_903865015.1 uncultured beta proteobacterium
CTAAGTTCTTGTGGGAACTTAGGCCATTATTCATGTTTAGATATTTCTTTTGATCAACCCAAGCGCGTCTCAAAAGTCGCTTTGATCTTGATCAGTGCATCAGGCAAGCCATGCGCCAGACGCTCAAACAGTTCAGCGTGCAATTCAAACTCTTTACGCCATGCTTGCGCATCGATCGAGGTAATCGTATTGAATTTTTCGATGGAAAAATCCATGCCGTTCCAGTCAAGGTCCTCATAGCCAGGGGTAATACCAAAGACGTGCTCGCTGCCTTTAGCTTCGCCTTCGATACGCTCAAGCATCCATTTCAGGACACGTGTGTTCTCGGAAAAACCTGGCCAGACAAACTTGCCATTTTCGTCGGTACGGAACCAGTTCACACAGAAAATTTTCGGCAACTTGGCGCCGGACTCTTCGAGGTGTTCACCGAGCTCGAGCCAGTGCGAAAAATACTCAGCCATGTTGTAGCCACAGAAAGGCAACATTGCAAACGGATCACGACGCACCACGCCTAGCTGACCAGCTGCGGCGGCAGTTGTCTCCGAACCCATGGTCGCAGCCATGTAAACGCCTTCAGCCCAGTCACGCGCCTCTGTGACCAGAGGAACGGTCGTGGAACGACGACCACCGAAGATAAACGCATCGATCACGACACCTTCAGGATTGTCCCACTCAGGATCCAGGACAGGGTTTTGTGTCGCAGCAACCGTAAAGCGTGCATTAGGGTGTGCGGCTTTGACGCCTTTTTCTTTTGCAAGCTCAGGAGTCCAGTCACGTCCCTGCCAGTCAATGGCGTGAGCAGGAGGAACCTTGGTCATGCCTTCCCACCACACGTCACCCTCGTCAGTCAGCGCAACGTTGGTAAAAATTGTGTCCTGGCTCAGTGTCGCCATGCAATTAAAGTTTGATGACTTGTTGGTACCTGGTGCAACACCAAAGTAGCCCGCCTCAGGATTAATCGCGCGCAGATTGCCTTTGGCATCTGGTTTGATCCAGGCAATATCGTCACCAATCGTGGTGATTTTCCAGCCCTGTTGCGCCATACCTGCTGGCGGAATCAACATGGCAAAGTTGGTCTTGCCGCAGGCTGAGGGGAATGCCGCAGCCACGTGATATTTTTTGCCCCAGGGTGCCTCGACACCCAGGATCAGCATGTGCTCGGCCAACCAGCCTGGCGAGGATTCGGTCGACTCGCTGCGCCCCATGTTGGATGCGATACGCAAAGCGAAACACTTTTTACCCAGCAAAGCGTTGCCACCGTAGCCTGAGCCATAGGACCAGATCTCACGGGTTTCCGGGAAATGCACAATGTATTTAGTTTCGTTACAGGGCCAAACGCTATCTTTCTGCCCCGTACCAAGTGGCGCACCCACGGTATGGATACAAGGCACGAACTCGCCTTTGTCGCCCAGCACGTCAAACACTTTTTTACCCATACGCGTCATCATTTTCATGTTGACGACAACGTAAGGTGAGTCTGACAGCTCGATACCGATCTGCGCAATGGGTGAACCCAATGGGCCCATCGAGAATGGAATAACATACATCGTACGGCCAGCCATCGCGCCGTCAAACAGCGCATCGAGCTTGGTACGCATCTCAGAGGGTGCAATCCAATTGTTCGTTGGGCCAGCGTCTGCTTTGTTTTCGCTACAGATAAAGGTGCGGTCTTCGACACGCGCCACATCATCTGGTGACGAACGCGCAAGGTAAGAATTGGGGCGCTTTTCAGCATTGAGTTTGTGCAACATGCCCGACTGCACCATCTCGGCGCACAGACGGTTGTACTCTTCTTCGGATCCGTCGCACCAGACAATATTTGCCGGCTTAGCCTTAGCAGCTATTTCAGCAACCCACTTTTTTAAACCCTCGTGGCGGACATATGCGGGCGCGTTCAATGAAATATTCATGTAAATGTTTCAGAATGAAGACAAAATTCAATTAAGGTAGCCCGAAATATTAGCACCTGAATGACCGAGGAGAAACCCCTAGTCACAGAAGTAAAGGAAGGATTAGCCATTAGGCAAAGAATTATTTAACCATTGTTGTGCATAGTCACCAAAAATGCACCAATAAAGACGTACGCTACTGGGCGGTAATCCTGCCATCCCGAATCACCTTGCCCCATTTTGCGATTTCTGACTGCGTGAATTTGGCCAAATCCTCAGGCGAGCCCCCTCCGACCACGGCACCCTGCCCCTTTATCATTTCTCTAAAAGCTGGAGTCGCCAAAACTTTGGCACTTTCAGCGTTAAGCAGATCAATAATGCTTTTAGGCGTTGCACTGGGGGCAACGAGCGCAGACCATGTATACGCCTCGTACCCCGTCAGACCAGACTCGGAGACTGTTGGGACCTCAGACCAGGAATCAACTCTTTCTTTGGACCCAATCGCAATTGCACGTAATTTTCCACCTTTAACTTGCGGACCAGAGGACAGAGCGCTATCAAACAGGACAGAGCATTGACCAGCAAGCATATCCGTAATTGCCTGTGAACTGCCTTTGTAGGGAATGTGGGTCATTTCAATACCCGCCATCGACTGGAATAACTCGCCAGCTAAATGTGAAGGTGTTCCCGGTCCGATTGAGCAAAAATTGACTTTACCTTTATTAGCGCGCGCCCAAACAATGAACTCTTTAACGTTCCTGGCGGGATGTTCCGCGTTGACGACCATCAATAACGGATAAACAGCAGTCAAAATAATCGGCGCAAAATCCTTGACAGGATCATAGGCAATGTCTTTAAACAAACTCACATTAATTGAATGCGGCCCGCTCGCGGTCATCAGCAAAGTGTAGCCATCCGGCGGACTTTTGGCGACTTGACTAGCACCAATCATCCCCGAGGCACCGCCCTTGTTTTCAATCACGACTTGCGTCGACATGAATTCACTCAATTTCTGTCCTACCGCACGCGCGACGATATCGGTTGAGCCGCCAGGTGGGTATGGAACCACCATTTTGATTGGCCGATCGGGATAGGCGGCAAAAAGCATTCCTGAAAAGCTAACGCTCAGGGCTGCTAAGGATAGGTAAAAGGCTTTTAAAAAATATTTTGATTGCACTTATGTCTCCAGCTATTTTTTATATTTTTACGTGCCCTTAAATGTACGCAATATTGGAGTGCGCGTCTACGGTTTTACAGAGTGAATGAAAGGAGTATATTTAGGCGAAATCACTAAAAAAATATCGCACGCCCCGAGGAGACAATAGTGAGCGTCACATTTAAACCGCTGCATCCGAATTTCGTTGCCGAAGTAAGTGAAATTGATTTACGCGAGGTCAACGACCCGCAAACACTTGCCGAACTCCGCGCAGGCATGGCCAAATATGGTGTGCTGGTTTTCAAAAACCAACATTTTTCCAATCAGGAGCAACTCGATTTCGCACAACGCATGGATGGTGAACTGCACGCCAAGACGTCCTCTTCTGTGCTGGCTAAAAACAGATTCGGTAACGAGGCTTTAACCGATATTTCAAATGTCGGTCAGGATGGTTCGATCTTAGGCGCCGAAGATCGCCGCCGCATGAACGGTATCAGTAATCGCATCTGGCATACCGACGCTTCCTTTGAGGATCCCGCCGGCCGATACTCGATGCTGTATGCGCGCAACATACCCCCCGTGCGCGCGGATACCCAGTTCGCCGATATGCGCTCTGCCTATCAGGCACTGGATGAAGACACTAAAAAAACCATCGCTGATTTGCATGTTCATCACTCGATCGTATATTCACGCCATACCATGGGCTTTGATTTTTCTGAGGAAGAAAGCGCAAAACTCAAAGGCGCGATTCACCCTCTGGTTCGCATCTGCGCAGACAATCCACTGCCCGCACTGTACCTGGCGTCACACGCATCCCGCGTCATGGAATGGGCTATCCCAGAGGGCAGACTATTACTGAAAGATCTGATCGAGCACGCCACACAAACGCAATTCACATGGTCGCATCAGTGGTCATTGAACGATCTGGTGATCTGGGACAACCGCACGACCATGCATCGTGCGCGCCCTTTTGACGACGTCAAATACAAGCGTGAACTAACCCGCGTGACCACGCTGGACTTGCCGCAGAGACAAGCCGCTTAGTGAATCAAAGCGGGTAGATATTTTGGCTCAGCTAAAAACTTCGCGTCGGAATTAAGTCCCGACGCGAAAACTCGATTGCATTTTACGCAATAATGCGATCACGCTCTGCGCCACGATACGACCTGTTTTCGGGTTTTCGGATGGGATGTTTTCCATCGTCATCGTGAATTTCGCTGCGTCAGAATCCACCACAATTGAGTGCGTATTACGCACCACAGTCGGATCGGCCCAAATCTCAAGCAAGGTATTTTCGGGGCCAATGCCCGACAAGGCGAGCGCAACCACAACATTCAAATTAGCCGGAAATCCCTTCGCTGCATCGCGCGCATTACCGGTAAATACCAGCTTGGGCTCTGATAGTCCCTCGATACTGATGTTGTTTTCAACTAGATGTGGCGCACCTGTCAGGCCATTTGGTGGTTTGCGGGTAATCATTCGCACCGAATTGATCTTCCCCTCAGCCGCGGCAATCATTGCATCCAGACCAATCAGAGCACCCGTAGGCACGTGGATGATGCCGCCCTCTTTCTTCGCCATCTCGATGAGCTCAGGATGAAATAGCAAGGCACCAACAGACAACACGACCACTTGCTTTTGTGCTTTTAAAAATGGGCCGACGATTTCTGGCAATAACGCCGCGGGCGCACACTCGATTACCAAGTCAGCTTCTTTTTCAAGCTCAGCAATCGAGAGCACTTTCACGGGGTGAGCTAGTGTGTTTGCAAAAATCTGCGCACGTTCGAGATTTTTTGCCGATACAGCGGTCAGAACGATACCTGGCACACTGCCCTGCGCAAGCGTGGTGGCAATTGATTTGCCAATAGCGCCCAGGCCGGCAATAGCGATGCGTAAGGGTTTGGACTGCTTTAAGTCAGACATGTGGATTAATCGATTTTCATATTAGAAGATTTCACTATTTCAGCATATTTTGAGATTTCGCTCTGGATATGCTGACCGAAGGCGGCTGGGCTGCCGCCGAGAATTTCAATCCCGCGCTCAGACAGATTTTTTTTAATCTCTGAATCTGCCAATGCCTGATTCATCCATGCATTCATCCGATTTACCGAGGACTGCGACGCATTTGCTGGCGCGACGATTCCGTACCAACTGTCCGTTTCAAATTTTGGCAGCCCTTGCTCAGCAATCGTCGGGATTTCTGGTGCGAGTGGCGCACGCGTGAGGTATGTCGTACCAATCGCTTTGAGTTTGCCCGACCGGATATGAGAGATAAAGTCTGGCAAATTACCAAACATCAGATCAATATTGCCGCCAAGTAGATCATTCAGTGCAGGGCCTTGTGCCTTATAGGGCACATGCACCATATCAATGCCAGCCATGGACTTAAGCATTTCTCCAGCAAAGTGCGGAGTCGTCCCGTTACCAAAGGACCCATAAGACAGCTTGCCAGGATTCTGCTTTGCATAAGCAATAAGCTCCTGAAGATTATTCACAGGCAGATCTGCCCTGACAGCCAGCACGTTTGCCGTGCGGGCCATCAGAATAACTGGCACTAAATCCTTACTCGTGTTGTAAGGGAGGCTTTTTACCAGTGTCTGATTTACCGTAAAACTATTGGCCACACCACCGAAAGTGTGTTTATCCGTCGCTTTAGCCACAGCATCCACACCAATCACGGTCCCTGCCCCAGGCTTGTTTTCAACAAACACCGGTTGTCCGGCGAATTTCGACACGTCAGGTGTCACGAGCCGAACAACCGTATCAAGCGTGCTTGCGCCGCCAGGAAACGGGACAATGAAACGTAGGGGCTGGCCAGGCCACTGCATTTCAGACTGCGCGAGCACCGCACCAGACATCAACAACGCGGCTAGACCACTCCACAATCTGAAACGCATGGCAACTCCTATGGGATCAACTCAAAAAAGGTAGTGAGCGAATTCGCTTACCCCCTGCGGCAACAATTGCATTCGCAATCGCTGGTGCAGCAAGAGGCGTGCCAACCTCACCCATACCAGATGGTTTTTCACCTCCAGCCATCACGGTGATGTCAACGACGGGCGTTTCGGACATTCTCAGCAGAGGATACGAGTCAAAGTTCGTCTGCTGCGCAGCTCCATCCTTAAAGGTGATTTTATTTTTCATTGCGGTGGAAAAGCCTAGCAACAAACCACTTTCAATTTGCGCTTTGATCTGGTCAGGCCGAACAGCGACGCCTGGATCCACCGAACACGTGAGCTTATGGACGATGGGTTTGCCATTTTTGAGCGAGACCTCTGCAATCACGGCAATATAGGCGTCGTAACACTCCATCTGCGCGACACCCAAAGCGTGTCCAGCGGGCAATTTTTTACCCCATCCTGCTTTTTCAGCTGTCGCGGATAAAACCTTTTGCGCACGCGGATGTTTGTCCAGCAGACTCATACGGAATGCAACCGGATCTTTACCTGCAGAACGAGCGAGCTCGTCCATGAAGGACTCAACCGCAAATGCGTTCAGGTTGTTACTCACAGCACGCCAGTACCCAACACGGATACCGGTGTCATGAATCACGTTTTCTGCGCGATAGTTAGCGATGTTGTAGGTCAGGTTGGCCGAGCCTTCATTCATGAAAGGATCGCTGCCATCGACGACAAACCCTGGAAATGCGCGCGAGGTAATCGAAGGCGAAGTGAGCTTAGAAGACAACCCGATCAGTTTGCCGGCCGCATCAAAACCACCGCTCATCTGGCTCAGGCTGATAGGTCGGTAAAAGTCATGCGTCATATCGTCTTCACGACTCCAGATCATCCTGACCGCTTTACCGGAGGCTTTCGCAATCGTTGTTGCTTGCGCGACGAAATCGTTTTCGAGCTTACGGCCGTAGCCACCGCCAATAAACGTCGTATGGATGAACACCTTTTCTTCTGGCAGTCCCGAAGCCGCCATCGCAGCCCCCTGAGCTCCCTGCTGGAACTGAATAGGGCCCCAAACATGGCACTCGCCATTTTGAATACTGACGGAACAATTGACGGGCTCGAGCGTCGCATGAGCCACAAAAGGCAGATGGTATTCGGCGGTTATTTTCTTGGCGGCTCCGGTCATCGGTGCCTCTACATTACCGGCTTTGCCGATAATCGCGCCTTTTTTCTTACTTGCTTCGCGCAAACCTTTTTCGATCGCAGCCATATCTGCAACAGGAGCAGTATTACCGTTATCCCAGAGAATATTGAGCAAGTCGCGAGCTTTCTTCGCTGTAAAGTAGTCACGCGCAAGCACAGCCACGCCATCAGGCACTTCGACAATGGCCTCAACGCCTTTCACTGCTTTAGCAGCGGTTGCATCAAAGCTTCTTACCTTACCACCTATGACAGGACTCATCGCCAGAGATGCTGCGAGCATATTCGGCTCGCGCACATCAACGCCGTACTGCGCGGTACCCTTGACTTTAGCTGGTGTATCTAGACGCGGGACATTTTTACCGATGTATTTAAATTGGTCTTGCGTTTTAAGTGTCGGCTTACCGGAATGCTTTTGGCGCGCGGCATCCGCAGCCAGCTCACCGTAGGTTGCCTTGCTAAAACCTGAAGTCACTACACCGCCACTTGCTACGCACGTTGAAGCCGCAACATTCCATTTTTGTGCAGCGGCTGCGATCAACATCTCGCGCGCTGTAGCGCCGACCGTTCGCAACTTGATCCATGCATCGCGCATCGATGTTGAGCCGCCGGTAATCTGTGCACCACCCAGGGCATCATTGCCATACAGCTTAGCGTTGGCGGGCGCCATTTCAACTTTGATTTTTTCAATCGGGTAATCCAACTCGTCGGCGATCAACATCGTCATCGAGGTATAGACGTCTTGCCCCATTTCGGAACGGGCAACAAAAATTCGCACACTATTATCGCTATTAATTTGTAACCAGGGGTTGGATAAACCCTCACCCGCAGCCACGGCCATATTGTCTTTTAAAGAAAAACCAACCAGCAATCCTGAGCCCAGAATTGAGGTGGACTTGATAAATGAACGACGATCCATATCTATCTCCTTAACCCTATTCAGGCAATGTTTTTGGCAGCTTGAACAATGGCGCGACGAATGCGCGAGTAAGTACCACAGCGGCAAATATTGCCGTCCATCGCTTGCGTGATTTGCTCGTCAGTCGGATTTTTATTCGTGGCCAACAAGGCTGCAGCGGACATCATCTGTCCACACTGGCAATAGCCGCATTGTGGGACCGATTCGGCAATCCAGGCATCCTGAATAGGTTTGGCAATAGCTGGCGGCAAGCCTTCGAGGGTTGTGACTTTTTTACCGGTCGCGGCACTCGCGGGGGTTACACAGGAACGAATAGCCTGTCCATCGATATGGACCGTGCATGCGCCGCATAGCCCGGCGCCGCAACCGAATTTAGGAGTCGTGATGTTCAGGTGATCACGCAACACCCACAACAAAGGTGTACTGTCGTCACCATCAAAATCGACCGATTGACCGTTTACATCGAGTTTCATATCAACTCCCTTGGATTATTTTTTCTGAAAATACTTTTATGCAAAACAAAGATACTCTGAAAGAGTATGGTTCGAATATTGCGC
>CAIPID010000098.1 GCA_903865015.1 uncultured beta proteobacterium
GGTGGCTACCAAGCCGGTGTAATTGAGCGCAAGCTACTTAAGCACTATTTCTTAAGTACCTTGCGCTGACGTTCCATCAGACTGCACCAGTCCCAGCTCGCCCCACCCATCTTGGATACATCAGACAGGAGTTGCGCGACGAGCGCAGTCACGGGCAACGAAGCATCCGACCTGCGCGCCTCGTCCAGCACGAGCGCAAGATCCTTGCGCATCAAGGTGGTTGAAAATCCAAAGTCGTATTTTGCAGCAATCATCGTCTGCGAACGGTTTTCCATCATCCAGGAGGTCGAGGAGCCCTTAAGCATTACCTCAAGTACTTTTTCTGGATCGAGGCCCGCGTTTTCTGCAAAGCTCAAGCCCTCTGCGAGCGCCTGACCCACACCGGCCACGCAAATCTGATTCGCCATCTTGGTGAGCTGACCTGCACCGGGACCACCAATCAGCGTTGCGCGTGCAGCATAGGCACTCACCACTTTCTCAGCGATTGCCCAGCCACGTTCGTCGCCACCCGCCATCACAGCGAGGTTGCCTTTCTCTGCACCGACCGTGCCACCCGATACCGGCGCATCGATAAAGGACTTGCCGCTCGCGATCGCCTGAGCTGCAAGTACACGGGCGATTTCAGCAGAGGTCGTTGAGTGATCGATCCATACGGCACCTGCATCCAGCACAGCAAATCCAGCATCCCACACCGCACGCAACTCTGGATCGGCCGGTAACGAGGAGCAGACAATTTCGCAGCCACTGACTGCCTCGGCCACATTCACTGCTGCCACACCACCAAACTCCGCCGCCCATTTCTGTGCGACACCGGATGCAGCATCACAGACAACCAGCGCATGGCCATGACGAGACAAGTGCGCCGCCATATGCCAGCCCATACGACCTAAACCGATAAAGGCAATTTTCATCACAGATACTTTTTAAACCAAGCCTGCATCTGATTCCAGCCATCTTTCGCCTCAGTCTCGCGATAGCTTGGACGGTAATCCGCATGGAAGGCGTGAGGTGCTTTCGGATAAACAATAAACGTGGAAGCCTTCGCCGCAGCCGAGCCTTTTTCGAGTGCGGCTTTCATCGTGTCAATTGTCGAAACAGGAATACCAACATCCTCGCCACCATACAAACCTAACACCGGTGCGCTCATTTTTTCAGTGAGATCGACAGGCTGGGTAGGTTTCATCGGGTCTTTGTCACCCACCATACGGCCGTACCAGGCCACGCCTGCTTTCAAGTTTGGATTATGTGCGGAATACAGCCAGACAATCCGACCTCCCCAGCAGAACCCAGTAATCGCCAGACGCTTGGGATCACCACCGTTAGCTGCTGCCCACTTGGCGGTCGCATCCAGATCAGTCATGACCTGTGCGTCAGGCACTTTGTTAACGACCTCAGCAAAGAGCTTGGTGTTTTCGGTGTACTTCGATGGATCACCCTGGCGAGCGTAGAGCTCAGGGGCGATCGCCAGATAGCCAAGCTTGGCAAACCGGCGACAAACGTCTTTCATGTACTCGTGCACGCCAAAGATTTCCTGAACAACCAGCACCGTACCCAGGTTGGTTTTACCAGCCGGTGCGGCGCGATAGGCGGGGATCGTGCCATCCGCAACAGGGATCTTGACCTCACCGGCAACCAGGCCCTCAGCGCTGGTTGTGATGACGGTCTGTGCCATGATGGGGCCCGCTGCAAGCGTAAACCCACCTGCCAGAGAGGTCGTCAGAAAGCCGCGACGATTCAAAGTCAACGGTGGCAACAAGCTATCGAATTCTGGATTGGGTTTATTCATGAGGAGTCTCCTTGACGTTAACTTTGGTATCGGTAAAGTTTATCCTCAGTTATGCAGCACAGGGTAATATTTATTAAAAATTCAACATCAGAGACAAACCAAAACAATGACGATTTCAAGTGCACCAACGCAGCGCACCCGCCCCAATGATCCGACGCGACTTGCCAAACTGTTAAATCCCCAATCTGTTGCCGTCATTGGCGCCTCAGACGACCCTCTGCGTATCGGAGGGCGTCCGATCTCCTACATGTTGAGCCAGGGATTCAAAGGCAAGATCTACCCGGTTAATCCAAATCGCGAAACGGTGCAGGGCGTTAAAAGTTACCCCTCGGTCGCCGCGCTACCTGAAACGCCGGATGTCGCCATCGTCATCGTGCCAGCCAGCGCGGCACTAGAAAACGTCACGGTGCTCGCCGAACGTGGCTGTGCCGCAGCGATCCTTTTTAGCGCAGGGTTTGCCGAGACAGGTCCTGAGGGTGCGGCCGCGCAACAAAAACTCGTCGATGTCGCGCACGCGTATGGGATGCGGCTGATCGGGCCGAACTCTCTAGGTCTGATCAATCCTTGCAATCATTTTTACGGTTCGTTTGCGACCGGCGTTGAACTCGGTTTTCCTAAAGCAGGGGGTGTCGCGATCATCAGTCAGTCAGGCGCTTATGGTGCGCACCTGATGGCAGTCGCAACGGCCAATGATATTGGTCTTTCAGCGATTATCCTGACCGGTAACGAGGCCGATCTAACTGTGGGAGACATGCTGCAAATGGTCGTGGCCGACCCTGAAACACGCGTCATCATGATGTACTCCGAAGGCATCAAAGAAGCGCCTAGTCTGATTGCTGGACTGGAGGCTGCACGCCGTGCACGCAAACCAGTCGTCATGATGAAAGTGGGTCGCAGTGCAGTCGGCAGCGCAGCCGCACAATCCCACACGGCTTCGATTGCGGGTGATGATGAGGTCACGGATGCTGTGCTCAAAGAAATGGGCGTGGTCCGTGCGCAATCCACCGAACAAATGCTCGATATCGCACGACTCGCGACACGGGGCATTTATCCTGTGAACAATACCCTCGGGGTGATCACGGTCAGTGGCGGTGCGGGGGTCGTGATTTCCGATGCCGCGGATGCGATTGGCTTGCCGATGCCGGAGATGCCTGCCGCCTCGCAAGAGCGCCTGCTCAAGCTGCTGCCGTTTGCTGCACCACGCAATCCCGTAGACGTCACGGCGCAGTATTTGAATGAGATGTCGCTGATCAATACCTTTACCGACGCGCTGATTGAAGAAGGCGGCTACTCCTCAATTCTCGGATTCTTTACCTACACGGGTGGCGCACCCAGTATTGCGCCACGTCTGCGCGAGCAATTAAAAATAGTCAGGGCCAAATATCCAGACTGCATATTTGTGTTGTGTCTGATGGCGTCGAAAGAACAAATACGTGAATACGAAAAGGATGGATTCACCGTATTTGAAGATCCGGCGCGCGCGGTCATCGCGATCGAGGCAATGGGACGTTTTGGGGAGGCTTTTGCAAAGGTACCAGAATTACCTGTACCTAAATTACCTGTATTTACACTCCCGCAACAAACACCGAGCGAATCAGAGTCAAAAACCTTGCTTGCCCATGTAGGTATAGCCTCTGCACCCGAACACGCCTGCGCCTCAAGTGAAGAAGCTATCGTTGCGGCCGGAGAAATCGGTTATCCCGTCGTGATGAAAATCCTCTCGCCTGACATTCTGCATAAATCAGAAATCGGCGGCGTATTACTCGATGTGAATTCAGACACCGAAGTACGTGAAAATTTTGTACTGCTCATGCAGCGTGGGCAAGATGCCGCACCGCAAGCGCGTCTGGATGGCGTATTAGTTGCCAAACAATTATCTGGTGGCGTTGAATGCATACTTGGTGTGCATCGTGATCCCGTGTTCGGACCGGTTGCGCTGTTTGGTCTTGGTGGAATTTTTGTTGAAGTATTACAGGATGTCGTGCTGCATCGCTGTCCGTTTGGCGTTGATGTCGCAGAACAAATGATCCGCTCAATCAAAGGTGCGCCACTATTGCTTGGCGCGCGAGGTACAACGCCAGTGGACATCCAAGCACTCGCACAGATGCTCTCGCGACTATCTGTTTTTGCCATGGAGGCAGGGCCGCGTCTGCAGTCAATCGATTTGAATCCTGTCTTTGCGATGCCAGCAGGTCAGGGCGCGTATGCTGCAGATGCCGTCATTGAAATAAATACGATTTAAACTCTAAAAGGTATACCGCGATGATTCTTTATCATGCTTCATCTTCCTACTATTCGATGATCGCAAGACTCGCTTTGCATTCTGCGAAAGTGCCTTTTACGAATCGTCGCATGGACATCCATCTGGCTAAAGAACAACTCTCGGACTGGTATCTGAAAATCAATCCGCACATGACTGTCCCCTCGCTTGTCGATGACACGCAAATACTGACCGACAGTCGTGACATCCTCAAGTATGCCGCCAAGCAAGCTGGCCCTCAATGGATGGATAGCGACTCAGCTTTGAACCAGAACATTGAAAATGTGGTCGCAGGCCAGTATGCCATTCCGATTGAAAAACTAACCTTTGGCAAAGCGCTGTTAAGTATTCCACCGCTCAGGCTGATCGTACCCAAAATGCTGCGTGGAATTATTAAAAAACTCGAAGCCGAGACTGCCAGCTCAGCGGATGCACTGGCGCTCACTAAAAAAATTAATATCAATCGCGAACGGCTTGCCTACTTTACAGAAGGCAAGCTCGCGGACAAGCTTGAGATCGAGCGCACGCATGTACGGGATTTTTTAAATACCTTACCTGCGACCTCGGCGATGTTATTTGGCGAACAAACCAGCTCGGCGGATGTTGTCACTGCGGTGTTGCTTGGTCGCCTGAAAATGATTGGTGAATACAGACTAGTCGATCAAGGCAGTCCCGTGGATCAGTGGTTTGCGCGCATACAGGCAACCGACGCATTCAAGCAATCCGACATCTGGATGCGCTTCCAGCCCTGGCGGATTGTTCTGAAACGCTAATTCAGTTTGATGTTGCCTGCTTCGGCGACTTTGCCCCATTTCACAATTTCAGCGTGTACATATTGCTTGAATTGTTCGGGTGAGCCGCCGACGCCTAACGAGGCATGTGATGCGAAGGTTTTTTGCATCTCTGGCTCAGTGATGACCTTGAGTGCAGCATCCGCTAATTTTTGCAAAATAACAGGTGGCGTCCCAGCAGGTGCAAACAAGCCATTCCATGAGCTGACTTCAAAATCTGCAATGCCTGCCTCACCCATTGTCGGAACATTAGGCAATTGAGGCAGTCGCTCTAAACCTGCGACGGCAATCGCTCGCAACTTACCCGCATTAATGCTTGGCAAGGCGCCTGCTGCGGTCATAAACCCCATCGAGACATTGCCACCCAGCACATCGTTGAGTGCTGGTGATGCGCCTTTGTACGGCACATGTAGCAGATCGATACCCGCTCGCAACTTCAGCATTTCTCCAGCCAGGTGAGGAGAGCCTCCTGCTCCTGAGGAAGCAAAACTCAGCTTGCCTGGATTGGCTTTCGCATAGGCGATCAATTCATTTAAATTGTTGATCGGCAAAGAGGGGTGAACAACTAGCACGCTGGGCGATGACATGAATTGTGTAATCGCCACCAGATCGCGCTCGGTGTTGTAATTCAGATTGTTATAGATCGACATGTTGGTGGCGTTTGCAACCGTACCGAGCAGCAAGGTGTAGCCATCTGGCTTGGCACGCGCCACAAACTCAGAGCCGATATTGGATCCGCCCCCGGGTTTGTTTTCCACAATGATGTTCTGACCAAGCTCTTTTTCCATGCCGTGCGCCATCAGGCGACCGACCATGTCGGTCGGGCCGCCTGCGGCGAAAGGCACAATCAATTTAATCGGCTTATCGGGATAACTTGTCTGCGCGAAACTCAAACGCGTAGACATACCTGTCGCACTGAGCGACAGGCCTAACAACGATACTTTGAGCAGCTTGCGTCTTTGAATCATTTGTTTCTTTAATAAACTAAATTTTTAGTTACGTGACGGAGCAGGCGTTGCAATATTATTTCTTCGGAATTTTGCCAGCGGTCGCGGGCGGCATCAAAAAATCAAAGTCCACGCCCTTGTCTGCTTGCGTCACGCTTTCGAGGAACAGCTTGCGATAACCTCGTTTTGCAGTAGGGATCACGACTGGCTTGAGTGAAGCGCGGCGTGCGAGTTCTTCGTCTGATATGAGCAATGACAACTCGCGATTCGCTACGCTCAAACGGATGCGATCACCGTTTTGTACATAGGCCAATGGACCACCAATCGCAGACTCAGGTGTCACGTGCAACACGATCGTGCCAAACGCAGTACCGCTCATGCGGCCATCAGAAATGCGTACGATATCCTTGCAGCCTGCGACGGCGAGCTTCTTTGGAATCGGCATGTAGCCGGCCTCAGGCATCGCTGCGCCTTTCGGGCCGATATGCTTGAGCACGAGAATGTCTTCGGGTGTGACATCGAGATCAGGTGAGTCGATACGATTGGCCATGTCCTCAAGGTTTTCAAACACAACGGCACGCCCCTCGTGCTCCATGAGCTTTGGATGCGCTGCGGATTGTTTGATGATGGCGCCGCCTGGTGCGAGGTTGCCCTCGAGCACGGCGATACCACCTTGTGGATAAATTGGATTGCTCGCGGTTTTAACGACGTCTTGTTTAAAGCCTGGGCCTGCAGCGTCGATCTCTTCGCCCAGGGTGCGGCCTGTGACCGTCATTGCATCGAGATGCAGTAAGGGCTTGAGCTCACGCAGCAATGTCGCCATACCACCTGCCGCGTGGAAATCTTCCATGTAGTGAATGCCAGACGGTTTCAGATCCAGCAGGACGGGTGTTTCACGACCCATACGATCCAGAGCTTTCAGATCGATCTCAAAGCCCATGCGACCGGCGATTGCCGTCAGGTGAATAATTCCGTTTGTCGAGCCACCGATTGCGAGCAACACGCGCATTGCATTTTCAAAGGCTTTCTCTGTCAGGATCTGATCAATGCCCAAGCGTTTACGTGCGATCTCGACCGCCAACGCTCCGCTTTGTTCAGCAATCCGCATACGGTCTGCAGTCACTGCGGGTGGAGTCGCACCACCAGGTACAGTCATGCCGAGAGCTTCTGCAATACAAGCCATCGTGCTGGCAGTACCCATCACAGAACAGGTGCCTACGCTGGCGACGAGCTGTCCGTTGACCTCGGCTATTTCCTCTGCGTCGATTTCCTCTGCGCGGAATTTGCCCCAGTAGCGGCGGCAGTCTGTGCAGGCGCCCACACGCTCACTACGATGCGATCCGGTCAACATGGAACCTGTAATGAGCTGTACGGCGGGCAGTCCGGCAGATGCCGCGCCCATTAGCTGTGCAGGGACAGTCTTGTCGCACCCACC
>CAIPID010000099.1 GCA_903865015.1 uncultured beta proteobacterium
CTGCGTGCCGTGAGATTTGCAGTCAAACTTAACGGCACGATCGATCCCGCTTCCAAAGAACCACTCTTGTCGATGGCGGGCTTGATTGAAAACGTTCCCTCCTCGCGCCTGTTTGATGAAATGCTCAAACTACTGACCTGTGGTCACGCCATGGATTGCTTGCAGCAATTGCGTCAGGACGGCTTGCATCACGGCATGCTCCCTCTGCTCGATGTGGTATTGGAGCAGCCAGGTGGCGAAGAATTCATCGAACTCGCGCTCGACCGCACCGATCACAGGGTACGCAGCGGCAAGACCGTCAGCCCCAGCTTTTTGTTTGCAGCCTTGCTGTGGCAAGAAGTCGATCTGCAATGGAAAAAGCTCATCAAACAAGGCGAGACAGGTATTCCAGCCTTGATGCAAGCTGCCGACGCAGTGCTTGAAAAACAAACTAAAACACTCGCTATCCAAAAGCGCTTCAGTTCAGACATGCGCGAGATTTGGTTCATGCAACCACGCTTTGATAAGCGTCTGCCCAAGTCCATCTGGCGCATGCTCGAACAACCACGATTCAGAGCATCGGTTGATTTTCTGCAATTACGCGCGGCCGCAGGTCAGTTCGATAGCGTACTGGCACAGTGGTGGATGGATCTGGCTAACGCCGATGATGATGCGCGCGCCACGATGCTCGATGACCTGAGCAAACTGCCACGTGAAGGCAGTGGTACGGGTCCTCGCACGCGCACGCGCAAACGCCGTACTGGCCCGCCACGCGTACCGGTCGATCACGGCAATGCACCAACTGTCTGACCGGTCGCGATGAATGCGCATGCCCTGATTGGTTTAGGTGCGAATCTTGGTGATGCGCATCAGACTCTTCTGGATACGATTGCCGAGTTGAAATCCGATTCTGGCATTTTAAGTATTCAGTGCTCACGCTTCTACGCAAGCGATCCCGTCGACGCGCAAGGTCCCGTATTCATTAACGCGGTGGCGAGCGTCGAAACAACCCTCGCGCCCATCTGTTTATTAGATCTGCTTCAGCTGATTGAACACAAGCATGGCCGCGCGCGGCCCTATCGCAATGCTCCACGCACACTGGATCTGGACCTGCTTTGGTATGACGGAATTAAAATCACAACACCCAGATTGATCCTGCCACATCCAAGAATGCATCAGCGAGCATTTGTGCTGGAGCCTTTAAAGGAACTGGCCCCAGCCTTGCACTTGCAGCAAGGGTCACTCGATGTATTGCTTAAAGCCTGCAGCGACCAGAAAATCTGGCTACTGCAGGATCAATAAGCACTGAACCACTAAGCGTTAAATCGCCTTATCAGCCTCAAGCACTGCAACAGTCTCGGCAGAGACACCCAATTCTTTCAGAATCGCGTGCGTGTGCTCACCGATTGCAGGAATCGGATCCATACGCGCGTCAAACTCGCTATTGGTCGCGGGAGGAATCAACGCCGGCAAGGCGCCAACCGGACTCCCCACTTCGGTCCACCGATTACGCGCTTTGAGTTGCGGATGCGACCAGACATCTTTCATCTCGTTGACGCGCGCATTTGCAATGCCCGCATCCTCAAGATATTGCACAACCTGATCGATGGTCATCTTGGAAAAAGCGCCTACGATCAAACCACGCAAACGATCGCGATTGGCTACACGTAATGAGTTGGAAGAAAAATCTGCCTCATCCGCCAAGCCGGGTTGATTCAGTACTTTTTCACAAAACACACGCCACTCGCGCTCGTTTTGCAGGCCCAGCATCACATTACTGCCATCGCCCACAGGGAATGGTCCATACGGATA